>NZ_JAILWL010000110.1 GCF_025698965.1 Roseibium sp. | reverse complement strand
GGTACTGCTTGCCATTCCACTCTTCGTGCTTGCCGGGACGATCATGAGCGTTTCCGGTATCGCCGCCTCGCTTCTGAACTTCGTCAATATCTTCATCGGCCACCTGCGCGGCGGCCTCGGTGTGGTTGCCACCGTTTCCTGCGCACTGATCGGTGCGATCTCCGGGTCCGGATTGACCGGCGTCGCGGCCATCGGTCCGCTGCTGATCCCGGAAATGGAAAAGCAGGGGTACCCGCGGGAATACGCAACCGCGCTGATTGCCAATTCCTCGCTGCTTGGACTGCTGATCCCGCCGTCGGTCACGATGATCGTCTATGGCTGGGTCACGGACACTTCGATCCTTGCCTGCTTTCTGGCAACGCTCGGCCCTGGCCTCTTGATCATGACAAGTTTTTCAGCAGTGAACATTCGCACGGCGAAGAAGTTTCCGCTGAAGCTGAACGAGCCACTGAAAGGCGAGGCCTTCGTCGCCGAAGCTTCTTCACGCGGTTTCAGGGCCACCCCCGCCCTGCTGATGCCGGTCATTATCCTTGGCGGGATCTACGGCGGTATCATGACACCGACCGAGGCTGCCGCCGTCGCCGTGATCTATGCAGTTCCTGTCGGCTTCCTGATCTACAAGGGTTTGACACTCAGCACATTCCTGGGTGCGGGCAAAGAAGCTGCCACCTCCGTCGGCGCGATCATGCTGATGATCCTGTTTTCAATGATCCTGTCGCAGATGTTCGTTCTGGAGAGCGTTCCCCAGGCATTGGTTCAGGCGATTTTCTCGATCACCGAAGACAAGGTGATCCTGCTGATCCTGATCAACATCCTGTTGTTCCTGGTGGGCATGGTGGTGAATGACGTCACCGCCATCATCCTGATCGCGCCGCTTCTGCTGCCGCTGATGGAGGCGATCGGCGTCAGCCCGATCCAGTTTGCCGCAATCATGGGTGTCAACACCGCCATGGGCGGTGTCACCCCGCCCTATGCCTCAATTCTCTATCTCGGCGCGCGCATCGGCAATGTGCCGGTCACCAAGGTCATCCGACCGGCCATGATCCTGATCCTGCTGGGTTATCTGCCAGTGGTGTTCCTGACCAGCTTCTGGCCGGATCTGTCCCTGTGGCTGCCGCGCGTCTTTGGCTACTGACCCAAATCATCTTGACTGGAGGAGAAACCTACGATGATGAACTTCCTGAAATCCACCTGCATCGCCGCCGCGCTTCTGGCAACCACCGGCATCACAAACGCCGAGACGCTCAAGGTCAGCCACTTGCGTCCGCAGGACGCCACCATCGACAAGGAGCTTCGTGTCTTTGCCGACAAGTTGAAGGAAGCGACCGGCGGGTCGCTGGAGCTGAACCTGTTCCCCGCCTCCGCACTCGGCGACTATACTTCCGTCCAGGAGCGCATCTCGGTCGGCGCCATCGACATGGCGGTGCAACCGGCAGCGACCGCAGTCGACCGCCGTATGCAGATTTCCGCTTTCCCCTATGTTGCCGCCAATTGGGAGGAAGCCAAGAAGATCTATGGGCCGGATGGTGCAATTTATGACACCATGAAGGAATTATACGCCAAGCAGGACATCACCATGCTGGCCGCATATCCGGTCTATTTCGGCGGGATCGCTCTCAACACCGATGCCGTATCCCCGGGTGATCCGGCCACCTCCAAGGGCATCAAGGTGCGCGTGCCGGGTATCAAGAGTTTCCAGCTGACGGCAGACGCACTTGGTTACATTTCCTCGCCGATCCCGTTCTCAGAAGCTTTCACCGCGGTTCAGACCGGTGTGGTTGACGGCGTCGTCGGCTCCGGCGCGGAAGGTTACTATGCTTCGTTCCGCGATGTGACCAGCACCTACGTTCCGGTGAACACCCATTTCGAAGTCTGGTACATGATCATCAATTCGGGCACGCTTGCAGAACTCAGCGAGGAAGACCGAGCGGCCCTTGAAAAGGCTGCGCTGGAGTTCGAAGCCAAGCGTTGGGATACTGCCGAGGCCGATCAAGGTGCTTTCGAGCAGAAACTTGCCGACCATGGCGCCACAATCGTCAGGCTGAGCGACGAACAACTGGCTGCGACTGCCGAGCATGTGCGTGCCCAGGTCTGGCCGCAGGTTCTTGAAGATGTCGGCCAGGAATGGGGTCAGTCCATCCTGGACAAGATCAACAACTAAGCGCTGGTGAAGGGGGCAACGAATGCCCCCTTTCCTTTCAGCCGGAGACTCTCGATGTTCCGATCCCTCAGGGAAAATGTTCCAGAGACCGTTCAGGTGTCAGTTAACGGCCACCCTGTTCAGGTGCCGGCCCGACAAACCGTTTGGTCCGCGCTTGCCCTGTCCGGGCAGACCGTCACCCGCAAGTCAGCCTTGTCCGGTGAGGACCGTAGCGCCTACTGCACAATGGGGGTCTGTTTCGAATGCCTGGTCGAGATTGACGGTGAGCCGAACCAGCAGGCGTGTCTGCGTGAAGTCGCACCTGGCATGGTCATTGTCTCGCAGAATATTACCGAATTCACAATGGCAGATAGAGATGGCCTTTGATTGCGTGATCGTTGGCGCCGGCCCGGCCGGAATGAGCGCGGCCGTGACCCTGGCCGAACATGGCGTGCGGTCGCTTGTACTGGATCGCGGCGCAAAAGCCGGTGGCCAGATTTACCGATACGCCGCCTCTTCACCGCTCCCCGATCCGTCAAAACTCGGCCCGGACTACATGTCAGGTGCCGCGCTGATCAACGCGTTTGAAGCCTGTGGGGCTGACCACGTCGCCGGAGCCGATGTCTGGCATGTCGGAGACGATGGACGGATCCTCTATTCGATAGACGGCGAGACCCGCCAGATTGAAACCCGCGAAGTTCTGGTGTGCCCGGGTGCCATCGAACGCCCAATGCCGATCCCCGGCTGGACATTGCCCGGCGTGATGACAGCGGGCGCCGCACAGGTGATGCTGAAAACCGATGCCATTGTTGCAGAGAATGCAGTCTTTGCAGGTTCCGGCCCGCTTCTCTATCTGGTTGTCGCGCAATATCTGCGTCTCGGTGTCAAAGTCGCCGGTCTGGTCGACACCACACCGCGCCGGAATTTTCTGCAGGCAGCGTCGGCTGCACCTGCGGCTCTACGCTCTGCGTCGCTGCTGCACAAGGGAATTTCCCTGTTATCTGAAATCCGGCGCGCAGGTATCCCGGTTTATCGCCAGTCTGTACAATTGAAGCTGCTGGGGCAGACCCGTGTCTCCGGGTTGTCCTTCTACAGCAATGGGTTGCAACAGATTGAAGCGGATACTGTTTTCCTGCATCACGGCGTAATCCCCAACCCGAACATGACGAGAGCCCTCGGACTTGACCACGTCTGGAACGAGGACCAGCTGGCCTGGCATGTGAAGACCGACCTTTACGGCCAGAGCTCGATCCCGTACATCGCGGTCGCCGGTGATGGCGGCGCCATTGTCGGTGGCGATGGCGCCCATATCGAAGGCCGTCTTGCCGCACTCAATATTCTGATGCGGCTCGAGCGGATATCGCCTGAGACACGAGACCGGCTGTCCCGATCCCCCGTTGGTGAATTGCGCAGGCTTTCGCAATTTCGCCGGTTCATCGACCGGCTTTATCGGCCCAGCGATGCCTTGCGCCTGCCGCAAGACGAGGACACGCCGGTCTGCCGCTGCGAAGACCAAAGCGTTGCCGACCTGCGCGCAGGATTTCAACTCGGCGCGCGCGATCCCAACGCACTGAAGTCGCGCACCCGATGCGGCATGGGGCCATGCCAGGGAAGGCAATGCGGCCCGATCGTCAGCGATCTGCTGGCCAACTGGCGCGGCGAGCACGTTTCCGATGTCGGCTACTACCGAATGCGCAGTCCGCAACGTCTTCTCAGTCTTGAAGAACTCAGCCGGTTCAAAACCGTTTCTTCCCTGCAACCTCGCGCCAGGGAGGCGTCACGATGAAGACAGCGGATGTGCTGATTATCGGTGGCGGCATTCACGGAAGTTCCACGGCCTATCACCTGGCGCGCGAAGGCATTTCCGTCATCCTTCTGGAAAAGGATTATGTCGCCCGCCATGCATCCGGCGTAAACGCCGGAGGGGTCCGCGTTCTCGGCCGCGACCTTGCCGAGGTTCCCTTGTCGAAAATCTCCATGCAGATGTGGCAGACCCTTGACAGCGAACTGGACGCCGATACGGGCTTTCGCTCGACATCCATGGTGTATATCGCAGCGAACGAAGCTGACATCACAACGCTGAAGCAGCGCGAAGCCCGGATGAATGCCGCCGGTCATACCCACGAACGGATCATCGACCAGCGGGAGTTGCGCGAACTCCTGCCTTACGTACATCCGTCCTGCACCGGCGGAGCGGTGTCGCAGCAGGATGGCCATGCCAATCCCTATCGCTCAACAAATGCCTTCCGGCTGGCCGCCGAACGATTTGGGGCCAGCATTGTCGAAGGAACAGAGTTGCGGAACCTCAGGCGGGTCGGATCTTCCTGGATCGCACAGACGCCAAAGGGGACCTTCGAAGCCGGAACAGTCGTGAACTGTGCGGGTGCCTGGGCCGACAAGGTGGCGTTGATGATCGGCGATAACGTTCCGCTCAATCATGCCGCCCCAATGCTGATGATCACTGCACGCATGCCGCATTTCGTTGAGCCTGTTGTCGGTGCGGTTAGCCGGCAACTCAGTTTCAAGCAGTTTGAAAACGGCACGGTCCTGATTGGTGGCGGTGCCAAGGGGTTTGCCGAACGGGCTGCCAACAAAACCCGCCTGGACTACGAAAAACTGGCGAATGCAGCGCGCACTACGATCGATTTCTTTCCGATAATGACCAGGGCTGCCATCAACCGCATGTGGGCCGGGCTGGAGGCCTATATGCCGGACAATTTGCCAGTGGTCAGTCCATCGGCAAACGCGGAAAACGCGTTTCACGCTTTCGGGTTTTCCGCGCACGGCTTTCAACTCGGCCCGATCATTGGCAAGGTCACCGCCGACATGATTTTGACGGGGCAACCCGGTTTTGACTTGTCTGCCTTCCGTGTCGACCGCTATGACCGGAAAGTACTTTAACTGGAGCATCAAATGTCAATCACTCGCCTCGAAACCGGCCAGCGCATGAGCAAGATCGTCAAGCATAACGGCACGGTCTATCTCTGTGGGCAAACCTCGGACAGAGAAACCGTTGCCGAGCAGACCCGGCACTGCCTTGAAAAGGTTGAAGCACTGCTGGAACAGGCAGGAAGCGACAAGACACGTATTCTTCAATGCGTGATCTGGTTGGCCGACATGGCCGATTTCGCCGAGATGAATGCAGTCTGGGACGCCTGGGTGCCCGAAGGCCACGCACCGGCGCGCGCCTGTGGTGAAGCCAAGCTTGCCCGCGATGTCCTGAAAGTCGAATTGCTGGTCACTGCCGCCTACGACGACTGATCCGTCAATTTTCCGCGAACTCATTCTTCCGGCATTCAACGGGGCCCTGACGGGCCCCGTTTCTGTTTCAATTGCCTGCTATTTCTTCGCGATGATGTTGTGTTCCGGGCCGAACGGGAAACCGGTGATGTTCTCGGCACCTTCCTCGTTCACGATCAGAATGTCGTGTTCGCGGTATCCGCCTGCCCCCGAAAGACCCTCCGGGATCATGATCATCGGTTCCATGGATACAACCATGCCCGGCTCCAGGACCGTATCGACATCTTCCCTCAGTTCAACAGATGCTTCGCGGCCGTAATAATGGCTGAGCACACCGAAAGAGTGGCCGTAGCCGAAACTCCTGTATTTCAGTAGATCGTGACTGCGATAAATGTCATTCAGCTCTGTCGCGATATCGCAGCAGCGCGCGCCCGGCTTGATCAGTTTCAGGCCTTCGCGATGGACGTGGCAGTTAATCTCCCACAGCCTCAGATGTTCGTCCGAGGCATGTTCGCAAAAGAGCGTGCGCTCCAAGGCTGTGTAGTAGCCGAAAATCATCGGGAAACAGTTGAGGCTCAGGATATCCCCGGCTTCCACGACCTTGTTGGTAACCGGGTTATGAGCCCCATCGGTGTTGATCCCGGACTGGAACCAGGTCCAGGTGTCCATCAACTCAACAAACGGAAAAGACTTTGCAATCTCCCGGATCATGGCGTTGGTGGATGCAATCGCCACCTCGTGTTCCGTGACCCCGGCCTGAACGGCATCGACCAGCGCAGCGCCGCCGACATCGCAGATACGCGCTCCTTCGCGAATGAGCACGTGTTCCTCAGCGCTTTTGATCGTGCGCTGTGCCATGGCGTCAGCCGCGATGTCTACCAGTTCAACGCCCGGAAGGGCCGCTTCCAGAAGCTTTAACAGGTCAAGGGACACATGATCGAATTCGATACCGATGCGCTTGACGGAAGGATTGGGCAATCCGAGCAGTGACTGGATGGCATAGAAATAATTGTCCCGGCGCCAGTCGGTGTAGATCACCGTATCACCATGAGTGCGGCGCCAGGGCTGACCACCATCGATTCCGGCCGCGATAGTGGTTGCCTTGTCCTCAGTCACCAGCAAGCCGTATTTCCGACCGAAATAGCAATAGAGGAAGCCGGAGTAGTAGCAGATGTTGTGGTAGGAGGTGAACAGACAGGCATCGATCTGCCGATCCGCCATCAGCTTTCTCAAATTTGCCTGACGATTGTCCATTTCCTGCGGCGAAAAGGGCGAGAATGCCTTCTCACCATTGTTCATCTCATAAATGCGGATCATGTCTTCGCTCATGGGAGGTCTCCTTTCCCTGTTTCGATCCCGGGTCACTGACCCGCTGTCGTTTCAGCTTCACGCTGCTTTCCAGGGCCTGAAACGCAAAACGGGCCGGCTTCCCTTCAAAGAAGCCGGCCCGCCAGGCCCAAATTCAAATTGTCTTGTTGCCGGGAGCACCGTTTTCGGTCTCCGCCCGGTGACTGGCGTTCCGCCACCGGCTCACATGGAAAGCAACGAGGCCGTTATCAGCCCGGTGTAAGTCCTCTCAGTCGTTCCGACCGCCGGCGTAACAGTTCCAGCACAGTCAGAAGAGCAATCGATATGGCGACCATCAGGGACGCTACCGCCAGAATGGTCGGAGAAATCTGTTCGCGCAACCCTGTGAACATTTGCCATGGTAAAGTTTTCTGTCCGGCAGAGCCCAGGAACAGGACAACCACGACCTCGTCAAATGACGTGATGAAGGCGAACAGGGCACCGGAAACCACGCCGGGGATGATCAGAGGCATCTGTACCTTGAAGAAGGTGGTGACCGGATTGGCTCCCAGACTTGCCGACGCGCGTACAAGACTTCGGTCGAAGCCGACCAGCGTTGCCGTGACAGTGATGATCACGAAGGGTGTACCGAGTGCGGCATGAGCCAGGACGACCCCCCAGTAGGTGCCTTGCAAACCGATGCGGGAATAGAAGAAATACATGCCCGCAGCCGAGATGATCAACGGCACGATCATCGGCGAAATCAGCACGGCCATGATCGCCGGTTTGTAGGGCACATGGGACTGCGAGAGGCCAATTGCGGCCAATGTCCCGAAACTGGTAGCCAGTAATGTTGCGACCGGTGCGATCAGAACCGAATTCGTAAGAGCCTGCTGCCAGTCCGGATTGGTAAAGAAGTCGTTGTAGTGCTTGAAGGAGTAACCTTCAGGGCTCAGCGCCAGCATTTCCTTGGTGAAAGTGAAGAAATCCTGCGCATTGAAGCTGAGCGGAAGGATTACCAGGATCGGGAAGATCAGAAAGAAGAAGATCAACCCGCAAATGATCCTGAAAGAGTAGAACCAGGTCCGCTGGAGTGGGGACGCATATGGTGGAAGTGCGCTCATATCGTCCTCCTATCCGAGCTTGACGTTATCGATGCCCACGATCCGGTCGTAGACAATGAACAGCATGAGAACCGCCACAAGCAACAGGGTTCCGAGGGCGGCCGCCAATCCCCAGTTCAGCGACGAGGAAATGTGATAGGCGATCCGGTTGGAAATGAAGATCCCGGACGTACCGCCGACCAACTCGGGTGTGATGTAGTAGCCGATCGAAAGAATGAAGACGAGCACGGCTCCTGCCCCGATACCCGGGACGGATTGCGGGAAATAGACCCGCCAGAAAGCGGTCCAGTCGTTGGCGCCCAAGCTCTTGGCGGCCCGCACATAGGAAGGTGAAATCGTCTTCATTACGGAATAGAGCGGCAGGATCATGAACGGCAGCAGAATATGCGTCATCGCTATGATGGTGCCGGTCTGGTTGTTGATCATGACGAGGCGGCTGGCATCGCCGATCAACCCGGTCCAGACAAGGAAGTCGTTGATCACGCCTTGTTGCTGCAGCAACACTTTCCAGGCGGAGGTGCGCACCAAAAGACTGGTCCAGAAGGGAAGCAGCACGAGGATCATCAACAGATTGGACGTGCGTAGCGGCAGCGCCGCCAGCAGATAGGCAATCGGATAGCCGAGCAGCAGGCAGGACACTGTGATGACGATGGACAAAAACAGCGTTCGACCGAACAGGAACATATAGATCCGCTGATCCGCCGGCTTCAGCTCAATGCCTTCAGCGGTCTGATGGGCATCGAAGGAATTCAGAAAATAACCCGGTGTGAGACGCGGGGAATAGCGTTGGAGAACCTGCCATGTTTCCACGTCGCCCCATTTTTTGTCGGCGGCGAGAAACTGGTCCTTAAAGGGGCCGGCTTCATCCATACGTTTGATGCGACGTCCGGTTTTGCGGAACAGGCTGGAGATGCCGCTTTCTTCGTAATTCAACCGTGACCCGAGGCGCGTATGGGTCTTGTTGTCGACGGCGACGACAAGGTCATCATAGAGCGCGGCATAGACTTCTTCGTCCGGGGTCTCGCCCGAACCGGAATCCCATTCCTTCAGAACAACCACCGTTTTGGGAAGCGTGTCTGCAACGATCCCGTTTTCGACCGAACGGAACAGCATGTCCGCAATTGGCGCGACAAAGGTGATCAGGACAAAGATCAGCAAAGGCGCGATCAACATCAGGGACCGCAGTTTTTCCCGGCGCAATGCATTCGCAAGAGCCGCTTTCAGCGGTTTGCCGTCTTGCGTCGTCAGGACCTGACCGTCGGTGGTATCGCTCATGAATAAGTCTTCCGCATATCACGTTGGGAGATCCGGGTGAGGCGTTGCCCCACCCGAACCAGAGCCGATTGGCTTACTGAGACAGCCACGCCTGGAATTTGGCGTCGATGTCGTCGCGGTAATCCGCCCACCACTCGTAGTTATAGAGGAAGGTGTTCTTGGCGTTGTTCGGATCGGTCGGCATATGCGGTGCCATGTCGATACCGAGCGTCGCGTGCTTACCGACCAGCGGAGCAGAGGACTTGCGTGCCGGGCCATAGGAAATGTATTTCGCCTGATCGGCCAGACGCTGGGTGTCGGTCGCGTATTTGACGAGTTTTTTCACTTCGGCAAGGCGGTCTTCAGGCAGACCTGCCGGAATGATCCATCCGTCAAGATCGAACACCTGGGCATCCCAGAGCATTTTCACCGGCTGTTTCTGCTCTTCGATCAGAGCAAACAGACGACCGTTATAGGTGGAGCCGATCACGACTTCCTTGTCCGCCAGAAGCTGCGGGGTTTCCGCGCCGGCAGACCACCAGACTACGTTGTCCTTGATGGTGTCGAGTTTAGCGAATGCCCGTGCCTGACCTTCTTCGGTTTCCAGCACGTTGTAGACTTCTTCCTTCGGCACACCGTCACACAGAAGAGCCCATTCCACATTGTTGATCGGACGTTTTTCGAGGGACCGTTTACCCGGGAATGTTTCCAGATCAAAGATGTCGCAGATTTCGGTCGGCTCTTTGCCGCCCCATTCTTCCACATCCGAACGATAGCCGAAGGTGGTCGAATAAACGATCTGCGGAATGAAGCATTCGGAAACCAGAAGGTCGCCAAAGTCCTCAGATGCCGGGGTTCCGTCCGGAGCAGCATCCAGATCCGTGTCCGGATTGATTTCCATCGCGAGACCTTCGTCACACAGACGGATCGCATCGGAAGCAACCACATCCACCAGATCCCAGGTGATGTTGCCGGCTTCGTTCATTGCACGAAGTTTGGCGACGGCCTCAGCGGAGGATTCGTCCCAAATCACCGTGATGTCCGGATTTTCGGCTGTATAGGGATCGGTGTAGGCATTCTTTTGAGACGCCTGATAAGCGCCTCCCCAGGACACGAGCGTCAGGTCTGTCGCGAGTGCCGAGCTACCGGCAAAAGCAAGAGCTGTGCCTGCAAGAATTACTGTTTTGAGCTTCATGTGATTTAGCTCCCTCTTTTTTGGATTTTAACGGACAATTATCCGTTGTTGTCGCCGACGGCCAAAGACCGGCCGCCCTGCGAATTTAGACAACAGCGTCGAGCGCTTTACAGTCATCGAGTGCCCATCCCACCTGGACGGTCTCGCCGACATGCAGCTTGCGCTTCTCTCCGCGGTTGCGAACCTTAACGATGAACTCATCGTTACCGGCCACGTTCATTCGAACGCGGATATGATCTCCCAAATAGATCAATTCTTCGATCCGGCCATTCACCAGATTGTCCATGGCGTCATTCGTGTCGAACTCGACGCGCTCAGGCCGAAGCGACAAGGTGGTCATGTCGCCAACAGCCGAGACGTTGACTTTGTCCGCCTTGAGCTGCGTGCCGTCGCCAAGCTCGACAAGGCACTCCTCGCCGTCGATGGCGATGACCTTGCCATTCAGCTTGTTGTTCTCGCCGATGAACTGGGCCACGAAGGAATTCTGCGGATCTTCATAGAGATCGTCCGGCGTCGACAATTGCTGAATCACGCCGTCGTTGAACACCGCGACCCGATCGGACATCGTCAGTGCCTCAGTCTGGTCATGGGTCACGTAGACAACCGTGACACCCAGATTTTCATGAATGTGCTTGATTTCGTATTGCATCTGCTCTCGCAGCTGCTTGTCCAGCGCACCGAGCGGTTCGTCCATCAGGACCAGTTCCGGGTCGAACACCAATGCACGGGCAACGGCCACACGCTGCTGCTGACCACCGGAGAGTTGCGCCGGGCGGCGATTTCCGAAACTGCCCAGTTCAACCATATCCAGGGCGCGCTGTACCTTTTCCGCCTGCTCCGCCTTGCTGACATTGCGGACCTGAAGCGGAAAAGCGAGATTTTCAGCAACCGTCATGTGCGGAAAAAGAGCGTAGTTCTGAAAGACCATACCAATTCCGCGCTTGTGCGGCGGCACATTGTTGATCGGCCGGTCGTTCAGATAAATCTCGCCATGGGTTGCAGGTTCAAACCCCGCCAGCATCATCAGGCAGGTGGTCTTTCCGGATCCAGACGGCCCGAGCATTGTCAGAAATTCGCCGGGCGGGATATCGAGGTTGAGGTTCTTTACGACCAGGGTTTCCCCGTCATAGCTCTTTTGAACGCTGTCATACATAACAGCAGCGCCCCGTGTGTTCGCCATTTTGTCCCCAAGTCTGGTTCTATCTTTATTATTGACCGCCCAAAAAATAAATTTCAGGTCACGTGAGCCACCTGGAATTATCAATCGATGCGATCGCGAATAGAAAATCAAAAAAGATCCGTCATTGAAAGAGCTAAGTGAAAAAATTTGGATATTTTTTACTCAGCACCCGACTGAATATTTTGCATTGCGGGTCAGTCGGAGATTTTTTTACTCAAGACAAATTGTCCGGAGAAAAGATCACCTTCTCTCCGACCAGTGTATCTTTGGAGCACTGATCATTCGATTTCTATTATTTCACAATTAGTGTCACCTCATGCCAGATGAAACACTTGCACCATTGCGTCAGAAACTTGTCGTTTCGCGCCGTTTACCTTGTATGCTAGGCCGGTTTCACCTGACGGGTCCGGCGCATGACCCTTTTGGGAAGTCGATCGAGGCCCCTACACTGCCTCCTTGCACGACCGGCCAAATTGACTGTTGATTTACACCCTGAGAGCATGGAAATGACACCCTTGAAATCGGCGGTCATCCTCCGCTAATTTCCGGAGAAACAGCAGGAAACACTTTGCCTCATTCAGATACTCTCTCGCCGCTCTTTCTGACGACCAAAGAGGTCGCCGACCTGTTGCGGGTAAAGGAACGCAAAGTCTACGACCTGGCTGCCGCAGAGCAGATTCCGCATCGTCGGATAACCGGCAAACTCCTGTTCCCGGCCAATGAAATCCGTGCCTGGATCGACGGATCAGGCGAGCAGTATTCACCCGACAGGCCCGGAGTTCTTGCCGGCTCGCATGACCCCTTGCTGGATTGGGCACTTCGGGCGTCCGGGTGCGGACTGGCAACGCTTTGCAACGGCAGCCGGGACGGGCTGGCGCAATTCAAAGCCGGCACGGCGGCCCTTGCAGGCATCCATCTTCCCGAAAAGGACGAATGGAACATTGCCTCTGTCGAGGAACTCGGCCTTACCAATGCGGTTCTGATAGCCTGGGCTGTGCGCAAACGAGGTCTGCTGGTGTCCGAAGAACTTGCCGGGACCATCCGAACAATTGCCGATTTGAAAGGGAAAAGGGTTGCGATGCGCCAACCTGGAGCAGGCACTGCGGTGCTTTTTGCCAGTCTCATCAAGGAAGCAGGCCTGAGCGAGCGTGACCTCACCTGCTCCGATGATTTTGCCCACACCGAAAGCGATGCTGCCGCGGCAGTTGCATCCGGCGAGGCGGATGCATCGCTGGGCCTTGAAGCCATGGCAAAACAGTTCAAACTGGTGTTCGTCCCTCTTGCCGACGAGAACTTCGATCTTCTGATCGATCGCAAATCCTATTTCACCGAACCGGTCCAGAAACTATTTGCCTATGCCCGGACCAGGGAATTTCAGGACAAGGCCGTATCGCTCGGCGGATATGAGCTGACACCACTCGGGTCCGTCCGCTGGCTGTCTGCGTAACCAAAGAACAGGACTTCGACATGAGCGATATCCGTGCGCACGAGATTAAGGTTCCGACACCGGAACCAAAGGACGCGCAGCTGCACTTCATCGGCAGAATTCACACTCCCTGGAGCGACAGAAAAGACTGCCCGCGGCAGGGGAAGCAGGACGGACCGGAATGCCGTATCGAGGTTTTCGAGCCGTGGGTGCCTGCGCTCAAGGGTATCGAGGACTTCGACCAGATTGAAATTCTCTACTGGCTCGATAAAGCACGACGGGATCTCGTGGTTCAAAATCCCGGTCACAGCGACCGGACATTCGGCACTTTTGCCTTGCGATCTCCCGTTCGTCCGAACCCGATTGGAACCGTTGCCGCAAAGCTGATTTCCGTCGATGGCGCGACCCTGGTCGTTCGGGGGCTTGATTGCCTTGACGGCACACCGCTGATCGATCTCAAACCCGACCGCTGCTCATTTACTCCCAAGGCACCACCGAAACCCTAAGGTTGGTTGGAAAGCAGGACATTCGTCGTCCGCATTATCCTTCGAGCCAGCTTGACAAGCTTGAACCAGAATTGAAAATCCCCGACAAATCCGCTTCTTCGAAGCGGCGAGCGGGAGATTTTCATGCATTCGAAAAACGAAACTGGTGCAACTGCCGTCAATGACGTCGTGACCATTGAAAGGCAAGGCGCAATTGCCGTCGTCGCACTGGACAATCCACCGGTGAATGCAGCTTCTCATGCGATCAGGGCCGGCCTCTGGCAGGCCGTTGAAACGCTCCGGAACGACCCGGAGATCCGGGCGATTGCGATCTACGGCATAGGCCGTACTTTTATCGCAGGTGCCGACATCAAGGAATTCGGCAAACCACCGCAAGACCCATGGTTGCCGGATCTGTGCAGTTTTCTTGAAAGCTCCGAAACACCCATCGTTTGCGTTCTTCACGGAACGACGCTTGGCGGTGGTCTGGAAGTGGCGCTCGCCTGCCACGCACGTATCGCGCTTAAAGGTACAAAAATAGGTCTTCCGGAAGTCTCGCTAGGCATCCTGCCGGGTGCCGGTGGTACACAAAGGGCTCCAAGGCTTGCGGGGATCGAAGCTGCTCTCGACATGATTACCGGCGGCAAACCGATTTCCGCCGACAAAGCTTTGGAACACGGGTTGGTCGACCGGATCGACGAAGGCGATCCACGCGAAGTTGCCTGGAAAGCCGCCCTGGAAGCCGTCGACCGATCGCTTGTCACAAGGCGAACGGGTGACCTCTCCGTTCAGCCGGATGCAGATGCTCTCAAGGCGATGCGCGACAAGCTTGCAAAGACGCAGCCGCTTCTGTTTTCGCCGCAAAAATGTGTTGATGCGGTTGAGGCCAGCAGTCTGCCATTGCAGGAAGGCCTCCAGACAGAACGCCGCCTGTTCAACGAATGCATGGAAAGCCCCCAACGTGCCGGATTGATACATGCCTTCTTTGCGGAACGAGCCGTCTCCAAAATACCGGAGGCGACGGCAACTGCGCGCAACCTTGAAAAGATCGGGGTGATCGGCGGTGGCACCATGGGCTCCGGTATTGCAACTGCCCTGCTTCTCGCCGGTTTTCAGGTGACCCTGACCGAACGCGATCAGGCAGGCCTCGACCGGGGCATCGCGACGATCGACAAGAACCTGGCAGGCGCGGTCAAACGCGGCAAACTCTCCGAGGACGCACGAAACTCCCTGCTTGAATCCAAACTATCAGCTGCCACCGACCTGTCTGCGTTGTCTGATGCGGACCTGATCATCGAGGCGGTCTTTGAAGATTTGAATGTCAAGCGGGAGATCTTCGAAACCCTCGACAGCATCGCCAAACCCGGTGCCGTTCTTGCTTCAAACACCTCCTATCTCGACATCAACCAGATTGCGGCAACAACCAAGCGACCCGGAGATGTGATCGGTCTGCATTTCTTCTCGCCCGCTCACATCATGCGCCTTCTGGAAGTCGTGGTGGCTGACAAGACCGGCGCAGACGTCGTGGCAACGGGCTTTGCACTTGCCGGGCGCCTGAAAAAAATCGCTGTCCGCTCCGAGGTTTGTGACGGCTTTAT
>NZ_JAILWL010000011.1 GCF_025698965.1 Roseibium sp. | reverse complement strand
AAAAAAATGACAAAAACTCGGGAGGCCACAAATGTCGAACCAATTGCGTTATTTATATTTTATAGGGCCTGGTGATCGTTTGCCTAACCCACTCGAAAATGCCCTGGTCAGGGAACTTCCTGATCTGGCGGTGCATATTACCAATGACTGGGTAAACCTGGTCCGTACCGCTGATCATGATGATGCCTACCCGAATTTGATCCTCATTGACGAGGCGTATGGGGTGGCTAATACAACCAACCTTCGACAGTTTCAGGACAAATACCCCAATACCGGATTGTGTCTGACTTTCAACGGTGATTATCACTCCAAGCAGTATATTCGCGAATGTCTCAAAACTGGAGTAATTCACAATATCCTGCCCATGAATTTGAGACTGGATCTGTGGCTGTTTGCCGTGCAGATCATGTTGCATGGTGGATCTTACATGCCGCCCGACCTTGTCGAGCTGTTGGAGATTGACCGGAATATGCAGCTTGAAAAAACACGAAACACTGAGGAAGTCGTTCAGACCGGCGATCATCATGCCGTCGGTGCTCTCACACCGCGGGAGCGGGAGGTGCTTGCTCTGATCGCGCAAGGGCAGCAAAACAAAACTATCGCCGCTAATCTGAATTTGTCCGAACACACAATAAAGCTGCACATTCACCACATCATCTCGAAAATGGGTGTGTCCAACCGGACTGAGGCAGCAGCAGCGTTTTTTCAAATTCAGGACGCCGATGATCGACGCCGCCTGGAAAGATAGAGTTTGCTCGGTGATTTGAGCATGCTTCTGTGAGGCGTTCAATGATGTTCGCGCGCAGGCTCAAGTGACCTGTGACCAGGTTGCTTCGACTTCATTATGTGTCGACAAAACGATCAGCTGCTTGCGTAGCTTCAAGCCAGCCTGCTTTCTTTCCGGTATGCCCTTCAAATGAGCGCCGGCTTCGATAGGAGGTCGGCGGTCTTGCTCGCTCTGCGATAGACAAGCCCGACCTTTCGCAGGTCTCCTTGCAAAAGAAGGCCTGCGTAATAATGAAATGCCCTTACCGCGCAAACCTATTCCGTTTGAATGGTCGCTTAGTTGGTAATGTTTGGATTACCTCTATGGTAATTCAGATTCGTAGCATTCTTCTTATCTATTAGATCTTGCATTGTCAGCATTCTGAGATGAAACCAGAATGTGTCTTCTGGTTGATACTTCCGATCATACTCAGGCGGAGCGTCCGAGTAGTCGGTTAGATGCTGCCCACTTTCCATCCCGTTAGCCTTTCAATCTAAAAATAGACGAGCACAGCGACCCGTTGCGATGGGGATGTCATTTACTGTATTTTGCTAATTTCCACGACCTCGCAATAATATTAAAAAATGCCGTAGATGTCATCTAGAGCTTTAGGACTAAATCTTTAAATTTGGGGAAAAATTGTTCATAGTTTTGTCCAATTTGGAGAAGATGGGTGTGGTTCTGCAAGCCTGTGACCTCAAATTGCACAGCCGGGCCAGGAAGTTGGCGTGATATTGGACGTCAACTCGAATTCTGCAGAATTTTGCTCAAAAATTCAAAACGCGTGAATGAGCAAACGTGTCGTCTGAACCGAGAGAGGTCCGCGCCTGCACATGGTTTTAACACCCAGGGATGCGCAGTAGTTCATAATTGCTGAAATCGTCCTTCGTTTCAAAAGTCCATCCAGCCGCCCTCGGAAAAAACCGGTTTCAGATAGACGCATTTGAACAAAATAGAAGAAAGCATTCGGATTGCTTCTAAGAGTTCTCCTCAGCAGGCTTGGGCGACTGCGCGGCGGAATTGTATCGATCCGATCGTAAAGTGAAGCATAGGCGGCCTTTTCCGCGGACAGGATGTCGAGAAGAAGTTCGCGATACTCCAATTCACCCGGATCGATGCGTCCTGCGATTTTTTCAAGACGCGCGCGCGCCATTCTGATGTTTCTGGCAGACAGGTAGCGGGACCCCCAGTTTTTCGGATCGAGATAGTAGTCGAATAGGCGAAGTGCCGCTTCCCGGTTGCCGTTGTCAGCCATGCCGGCAAGTTTGTTGAGCAGTTTGCTCCGGGGTAACAGTTGCGCGGCCCGATTATCCCGCCGCATCGCCAGTGCAATTGTCGCGTCTGCGACACCTCTCTTTTCAGCCTCCCGGAACATTTCCAAGCCTGATCTTGGACGCCCAACCTGTCTGAATTCTCCTTCGACCAAACCTGTGCCCATCAGATAAAGCGCATAGGAATTTCCGAGGGCCTTTGCTCGGGCGAGATATCCGTAAGAGCGCCTTGGGTCCTTTCTGCCGAACAGGCCGTATCGGTAGATTTCAGAAAGGCGCAGGGCTGCTGTAATGTTTCCCGCATCGGCAGCTTTTTCGTATGCTGCGAGCGAGGCGTTAAGATCAATGAAACCGGCATAGCCGAGAGCATAAATATCGCCGAGACTTACATGAGCGCTCAAACTGCCTTCTGCTGCAATCGTTTTGATTTCCTGAAGAGCGCTTTCAATATCCTGTTTCGTTCCAATTCCGCGAAGAGACATCTCCGCCATGCGCAACCGCGCCGTCCGATCACCGAGTTCCGCTGCCTTGGAAAAATAGACCAGCGCCTGCGATGGGTCGTATTGCAACAACCTGCCGTCCAGGATCAGTTCGCCCAATCGAGAGAGGGCAGAAGCCTCAAGCGATCGGGATGGTGTTTCTGCCTCGGCAGCGGATAGGTGAAAACAGATAAACATCAACAGAAGCACCTGCATGCAGCGCGCCCAATGGCGCACCGCATGAAGAAGCAGACTGGAGATTATCCCTGTCATTGAGTGTTGGCGTTGTTGATCGGACTGACTTCAGCCGGAGGCTCAATACCTGCCGCTTTCTTGTAGTAGAGAACGGCAAGCTCCCCATCAGCTGGAATGATTTCGCCGCGGCTGTAAAGGTCGCCAAGCAGGATATAGGCCATCGCGACACCGCGTGCGGCGGCTGCTTCATATGCGGCAATCGCGGCATTCGCGTCGATCTTTCCTGCCTCACCAGAGACGTAAACCGTCCCGAGCGTGAGCAACGCGTTGGGATCTCCCGCATCGGCTGCAGATTTCAGGAGCGTCATGCCCGCTTGCTGGTCGACTTCTGTTCCCTGACCGCGCAGAAGCATCAAAGCTGCCTGCACCCGCGCCGTTCCGCTGCCGGCGGCCGCGGCGGTTTGATAATAACCGAAGGCCTTGTTGAGGTCCTGGGCTTGTCCTTCCCCGATTGCGCCGGAGTGATATTCAGCCAGCATCAGGTTCGCGTCAGAATTGCCACCTATCACCAACAGTTCAAGCATGGCAGCTCCGGCCTTCATGTCCCGTTGGGTTCCAATGCCTTCGATCAGCATATAGGCCATTCTCAGCTTTGAGCTGGGGTCGTCGGCCGCCGCGGCATTCTTGTAGTATTCGAAGGCCTTTGGGAGGTTTGCCGAGACGGCATTTTCGGATCCGTTCTCATAGAGCTGGCCAAGAGAATACATTGCAGACGCATCGCCGGCTTTGGCCATTTCCTGCAAAATACCAAGGCCCGCGTCCGGATCCTGACCTACACCTTCACCGCGGATCAGCATCAAGGCTGTCTGCTTGCGCCCGGTGGTGCTGCCTGCCTGGCTGGCTAGGGAATATGCCTCATAGGCTTTTACCGGATCGGGGGGCAGCAAGTCTGCAATACCGGTCAGATGAATGTCTCCCATGAGCAGCAGTGCTGAAGGGTCATTTGCTTCAGCAAGCTGATGAGCGATCTCATATCCTCTTTTTGGTGTGGCTGGAGTCCCTTCACCGTCTATCATCATGCGTGCGGTGATAAGCGATGCAGCGATATTGCCACCATCTGCAGCGCGTTTGTAATAGTCGAAACTGCGAGCCGCATCGATATCGACCCCCTCTGCCGATCCGGTTCTGTAAATGTTGCCAAGCGCCATCAATGCCCTGCCATTGCCATTGCCCGCCGCTTCCGACAAGAGCGCGATACCGCCGTTGATGTCGTGGGACGTTCCGTTGCCATCAATCATCATCAATCCGATGTTGACGGCGGCCGTCTCACTTCCCAATTCAGCTGCCTGCTCGAAAAAGGAAAAGGCCTTTTCCGGATCTGCCGTAACCAGATCGCCATCTAGATAGAGATCGCCAAGCCGCAAAAAAGCATCCGGATTCCCCTGGTTCGCCGCCACCTGATAAACACCGATTGCGCTTATGCTGTCCGGCTGCGGGTTCTCATCAGAACTGGTGATGAGTTTTTCGGGAGGGATTGCAGCAAGTATTCTGCCGTTGCTGGTCGAAAGGTTCTGATAATAAGCAAGTGCGATTGCGCCGTCGCTCCGTCCTATTGTGCCTTCCAGGTACATGTCGCCGATTAGCGTGATGGCTTTTGAGATTGCCGGATCTGTTTGTCCGGAACCGCTTGTGGCCTCTGCAGCATTCCCGGCAAAGCCGGTCGCAAGGCAGGTTGCGAAGATCAAGGCGCCGCGTTGTAATGCGGTCGAACAAAAAATCTGTTTCATCAAATCCGTCCCCCAGCAGGCATAAAGGGGCCATCGCCGGTCAGCGGTGGCTTCAGTCGGTTGCGAATGCGCCGCGCAATTCGCCAGCAGGTTCCGGCGAGGCGATCCTGAGGCGGCGCTGTTGGTATCCCCTTGCCCTCGAGCAAGGCGATCAATCCCTCTGGGTCGTGTTTCTGAGTGACGATCAGACGGGAAAGTCCATAACGGTTCTCTGATGCATGGGAGAGCGCATGGCGAACACGCACAGCCGACGCGTATCCGGCTTCGTGCACCAGTTGCCGGGTTGTCGGTGAGGCATAACCATGCGGATAGGCAAATGTCGAAACGCGAGCTCCGATCATGTCTTCAAGCACGAGGCGGCTGTCGCGGATCTCTCGTTCGCAGGCTTTGCGATTCAAAAGGTCGAGTTCGGGATGTGTCAGGCTGTGGGCCCCGATTTCGATGCCGTTGAAATGAAGATCTCTTATCTCCTCGACACGCAACATGGGTCTGTCGCCTTCTCCCAATGTGGCCAACCAGTTGCTGCTGCTGGCAACACGGCCGGCGACCACATAGAGCGTTGCCTGAAACCTGTTTTCTTCGAGAATCGGAAAAGCCCCGATCAGAAAATCCTGCAGACCGTCGTCAAATGTCAGCGCGACAAACTTTTGGGGAAGTGGAAGTCCGGCATCGAGCCGCCTCAGAATTGTGGATATGCCGAACACAGAATAGCCGTTCTCCGACAGGGCAGCCATTTGGCTGGCAAAGCGCGACGGGGTCACAGCCCATGTCTTGTAGCGTGCGTCTACCTGGTCGGCCACGGAATGATACATCAAGATCGGAATGGTACGCATGATCGATCACTCCAGCGATGGGTCTGCGCCCGCCAGAACCTGCGAACGCGTTCTTGAGGAAATGGAGCGGCGTGTTTTGAAACGACTTTGGAGATATCCGGGCAGGCCCATAAGAATGCCGAAACGCTCCCGCCAGATCAGGTGGCGGGGGTAGTCATCGGGCAGCCGCACCATCTTCTCAGACTTGCTCGAAAGCAGATGTGTCAAGGCAGCGGGAAATTTTCTGCCGAGCAGAAACAGTTTGCCCGGATTATCGAAAACCTGCTTGGTGAGATATGCTCCCAGACCGACGCCGTAGCCATAAGCCTGGCGGCGCACGCCGGCTTCTGCGCGTCTGTGGAAGTGCCAGACGATTGCACCGGGCGAATAGACAAGCTGATACCCGGCTTCGAGTATAGCGACGAAAGAGGCCAGGTCATCACCGCCTCGTGCCGGAGTTCCGGCGCCGAGTGCGCCGTCAAACGCACCGGCTTCAACGAGTGCCTTCCGCCTGAAAGCCATATTCGCCCCGGAGCCGAAGGTGCCGGCTGTATAGGGGAACAAAGGATCCGCGGGCTTGTTGTCCTCCAGATCATATACGCGTCGGTCCACGCCCTTGCCGAAACCACCGTGCCGTTCGACCCAATATTGTGCCCGTGTTTCCAGCTCGGCGGGCAAGATCATGCCCGTTACGCAACCGATTTTTGGAGATATTGAAAATTCAGACGCAATTGTCGCAACCCAGTTGGGATCGACAATGACATCATCGTCCGTGAATGCGACGATGTCCCCCAGCGAAAGCGCCAGTCCGGTGTTGTGGGCGGTTCCCAAGCCAGCACGATCTTCACGCGCATATTGCACACGGCCGCTCGGTGCGAAGACTCCGGCAATAAGATCGGCAGTCGCATTCGAAGACGGAGCATTGTCGACCACGATAATGTTCATGGCCGAATAGGATTGTTGCAGAAGGCTATCAAGGCATTTGAGAAGACTGTCAGGTCTGTCTCTTGTCGCCACGACAACAGTTACCCACGGGCTGCGAGGACCGGAAGGTGTTCTAAGCAGGTGGGAAACATTCGAGTGCGGCAGGCGGTCGAGAATTTCGCTTACGCAATTATCGATCTTCCTGGACCTGTCGAAGCGCAGTTCCTCGATGGCGATCGGGGTGCCTTTGGATCTGAACAGGCAAAACGCGCCCCCACACCACGCATCCGGTTTCAGTTGATCCTGAAGGCGCGAAGGTGGACGGTTTCCCAGATCCCAGTCAATGATTTGAATGGGCTCAAACGGAGGCGGAGGGCGGTGCTGGGCCCTTGTGGACCATACACGTTCACGGCAGTAGGCAACGGTTGTGACGGTCAGTCCGGTCAAAATTGCGCCAGCGCGGGCCAAGCCGGACAAGTCCCCGCGCAAAGCCTCACCGATGTTACGCAATACGCCTTCAGGAAGGGTCTTGAAGGCGAAGCTTCTTTCGTTGGAAAGGGCTCGGTCAGGGCCGATCAGGCGAGCCATTTGTGCTTTTGACCTTCCTTCAGCCCGGCAGCGACCCATGAAATGTTTCCAGGTGCACCGTGCAGGAGGCACATGGTGGCGAACGCGGGCCTGTGGCTCGTAGAGAATAACCTGGTTGGGAAGGAGGGATTTGGCCCTTATGAAAAATTCCGTTTCTTCACACCCGGCCGCGTTGTTGCCGACACGGCCCAGGCCGGATCGAAAGCCGCCGGTTTGCTCCAGGACGTTTCGGCGAACCGACATGTTGCAACCGATCAGATTGCGCACCGGGCGTCGTTCCCTGGGCAGTCCGATGTAGCTGCATCCGTTGACCCAGTCGAACTCATAGGGAAACCATTTAGGCCGCCCGATTGTCCAGGCAGGGGCAATGGAGCCACCGACGGCCATGACAGCGGGATCTTCGTAGGCGATCGCGATCTGTTCCAGCCAACAAGGGTCTGCGGCCGCGTCATCATCAAGAAAGGCGACGACATCTCCAAGCGCACATTTGACGCCTGTGTTCCTGGCGCCCGAAAGCCCTTTTTCGTATTCGTTCCTGATGACTTCGACGGTTTTAAATTCGGACTTGAGAACCCTGAAGAGGGCTTCACTGTGATCGCACACGATAATCAGAGACATCGCCGGGTAAGTCTGTGCGCGCACGGAGGACACCATCTCGCCGATGTGGCGCAACCGATCCAGCGTATGTGCACAGACAACGACCGATATCGTGACGGGTGTGCTCATCTCGAGTCTCAGGGGTTGGGGTTGCGGACATCGGTTGAATTTGTTGCCAGTCGGCTGTTGCTGATCGGCGCTGGGGTGCCCAGACGGCTGCCTGGAAGCGGCAATCCCAGACGGGCGATCGTCATCAGAACGCGCCAACCGTCCGGGAAAGTCCTCAAGTTGCTGACGCCATAGGCGCGAGGGGCTTCCTTGCTGGGAACTTCCGAAATGGCCAGTTGAGCCTGGAGAGCCTGCACGTTCATGCTGGTTTCGATTTCGAATCCGTCGTCGTTTTCAAGGGAAAGCCGCTGCAGGCTCTCGCGCCAAAATGCGATGTAGCCGTAACAAAGGTCGGTAAACCTGCCGCCAAATCTCCAGGTGACGAGCTTGACAAAGCCCCAGTTGCCAATGCGCCGATACCATTCCATGTCATCAGTTCCGCCGCCTTGCAGGAATCGGGACCCCTTTACGAAGTCCGCGCCGGAAAGCAGAGCGCCGACAAAGGCAGGTATTTCCGCCGGATCCATGGAACCGTCAGCATCTATCATGACGATGATATCGGAGCGGGAAGCTGCAAAACCGCATCTCAAGGCAGCGCCTTTACCTGGGCGGTCTTCGGAGACGATTTTGATGCCGGGCATGAGGTTGCGGGCAACCGCAATTGTGTCATCTTCGGAATTCCCGTCTACCAGGATCACTTCATCGATCCATCCGGGGATTTTCTTTAATACCAATGGAAGATTTCGAGCTTCGTTTTTAGCTGGTATTACAACACATACTGTTGGGTTCCGCATGATAACCTACTCCGGCATGTCCTCTCCTTTGCGCTTGTTAGATAAGTCGAAATATACATTCATGTTTTTATTGTATATCTCGATCCCTAAGCTTGTTTGCGATCAAGGGTAGGGTTGGTAATTGTATTTCTTACGATTTGTTAATTATATTTTTCTTTCGATAAATTCGAAATATATAATAATAGGTATAATCAAAAGAGCAGTGACACATGCTTCGATCAGGCCAAAGAACGAATGAACTCTGGATCGATTAACAACGGCAAGTTTTTGAAGTCGCAGGAAATTGTTATACATTGGGAGGCGCGACGGCTCCCTTTTCATGTATAAAATCGGCTTAATGGTAATAGCGGAAGAGAATGATGCCGCATTCTTGAGCGAATATTTCTGAAATTTCGACTTTCAAGAAAAGTCCCCATGGCTTCAAGAGGCCTCATTGATGCCATAGGGAAATGAGTTGGGGGTTGTTTGCACATCACCCGACTATATTAATTCATAACGACTTTTAATGAATTATATAATTATATATAGATGTTTAATACTATGTCGGTGAAAGACACAGGTCATACCCTCCTAATACAAGCTGCGATTGCGCGGCAACGGCGAGAAGCTGCAAGGTGTCGAGCGAAAAGCAGATTTTCTGCCAGGTTCAGCGCTCCAGCCTTGGGGTATCAGGTTCTGGCTGACTATTGTGTCAGTGAATTGTTTTGCCCGGACAGGGGAACGGCACGCAAGCGTTTCCCCTGTCCGGGTGAAGTTTATGAACGGCCTTTCCAAGGCACCAGGACCCGTTCGGCCATACGCATCAGGATGTCGATGCTGTAGCCGACAATCCCGATAAGAATGATGCCCATGATAACGATATCGGTGAGCTGAAACTTCGAGGCTGCGATGATCATCATCCCCGCACCTTTTTGCGCGGCGACCAGTTCGGCGGCAACGACCGTTCCCCAGCAAACGCCCATCGCAACTCGTGCTCCGGTAAAGATTTCGGGAAGCGAGTTCGGCACAATAACGTATCTGAGCACCTGGCGCTTGTTGGCACCCAGCGAATAGGCAGCGTGAACTTTGGAGATGTTGACCCCGGAGACACCTGCTCTTGCCGCAATCGTCATGATCCAGAGGGCTGCAAGGAACAGCAATACGATCTTGCCGGTTTCCCAGATGCCGAACCAGATGATGACAAGAGGGATCAAGGCGAGCGGCGGAACCGGACGCATGAATTCAACAATCGGATCGAACCAGCCACGGACCCAACTTGAAAGACCCATTGCGTATCCAAGTGGAATCCCGATGAGAGAACCTGCGATAAAACCACCGATAACCCGGATGAGCGACCAGCCCAAATGCTCCCACAAAGTAAAGTTCTGATAACCTTCGGAGGCGATGCTGATGAAACGCTCCACCACGGCTTCTGGAGACGGCATCCAAATCGGCTCCATCTGCAAACCGGTATCGGGCTGAAAGTTCAGCGAGCCTTTTGCCGTCATGGTGACGGTTCCATTCGCAACGCGTACGTTTTCACCCGGAGCGATCGGCGTTCCGTCAACGGCGGTTACCTTGGCACCGTCACCGTCGTTTCGTGCGACCTTCAACAGCACGGATCTCCAGGCCCCGACGCTTGCGGAATCGTTTTGAGCGAAACCATCGTTGGGAGGCGGTTCAGGTGCTTTTATCTTGTTGCCGACTTCGTGCACCACAACATTGACGGAAGCTTCGTTGGTCTGTCCGGCTTCATTTGTAACCGTGTAGGTGAAGTTGGTCTCACCGACAAACGGACCTGGAACATGAAAGGGCACCAGGCTTGATCCGGTGAACGCGCCCCAAATGAAGAAGATCACGACGATCGAGATGATGGACGCCGCACGGTTTGGACGGATCGCACTTTCGTCGCCGAACGTCACTGTCTTGAGGCTGGTGAAATCCTGCCGTCGCTGGCTAAGCCCGGTGACATAGGTGACGAGAAAGTACGCCGCAATGAACAGAGACGCATATATGAGGAAAACGATAAGTCCGGTCATGCTGCGGTCTCCGATCGGCCCATGATTTCCTCTTCCATTTCCCAGATCATCGACAGGATTTCTTCCCGAGTCTCGGCAAATCCTTCGCTTTTCTTGACTTCTCGCAGATCGGCAAGAACCCCGCGTTCTGCAAAGGGAAGACGGTATTCCTTGTGAATGCGGCCAGGACGGGGAGCCATCACCAGGAGCCTTTCACCCAGCAGCAGGGCTTCCTCAACCGAGTGGGTGATGAGGATCACCGTCTTGCCGGTCTCCTTCCAGAGCTTCAGGACCAGTCCTTGCATCTTTTCCCGCGTCAGGGCGTCCAGCGCTCCGAGCGGTTCGTCCATCAGTATGACGTCCGGGTCATTGGCGAGGCAGCGTGCCAGAGCAACACGCTGCTGCATGCCTCCGGAAAGTTCATAAACCGCTTTTTCCTTGAAATCCTGTAGTCCGACCGTTTCAAGCAAATGGTCGACGATATCGTCGCGCTCTCCTTTTGGCATCGACTTCATTCTGGGGCCGAATTCAACGTTCCTGCGAACGTTCATCCATTCAAACAATGCCCCTTTCTGGAAAACCATTCCGCGCTCGGCGCCAGGTCCGGTTACCACGTGACCATTCATGCGCACCTGGCCACTGGTCGGGGCGAGAAATCCTGCGACGATGTTCAAAAGCGTGGTCTTGCCGCATCCTGATGGTCCCAGAACCGACATGATCTCGCCAGTGCCGAGTTCGATCGAAACATCTTCCAGAGCCTGAACATACGTTCCGTTGGGCAAATCGAAACGCATGGATAGATTTTCAATGTGAAGGCCGTCCATAGCCTGCCGTCTCCTGCAGCTTGAGCGTTGAAAGAATGGGGCGGCCGGGTGGCCGCCCCACGTAATGCAGGAAATGCGTGTTACTGGCTCTTGGTCGCGGCCAGATGGCTGGAGTCGACCGTGTCGACATAGGTGTCAAGCGCCTGCGGGATGGAGCCGGCATCCTGGAAGACCTTGGCAACACCCAGCATGAAGCTCTGGACGTTTCCACCCATCCATTTGTCGCTCAAGGCTTCATCGACAGAAGGGAAGGTGAAGGTTGAGAGCGAAGCTTCTGCGTCAGCCGGATCCATACCGGCGTCTTTTGCAATGACTTCGAGCATTTCAGCCTTTTTGTCACCGGCATTCCACATGGCATTGGCGTCTGCGGTTACTTTAAGGAACTTGGTCAGAAGTTCACTTTCCTCGGAGGCGAAATCAGCAGGAACACTGATGCCGTCAAATACGAGAATGCCGAGCTCTTCCTTTTCCGCACCGGTCAAGAGAACGTTGCCATGCTCTTTCATGCGACGCAGCGCACCACCCCAGCCACACACCATGTCCAGGTTGCCCTGGGCAAATGCAGCAGCGCCATCCGCAGGCGCCATGTCGACGATTTCCATGGTCGAAACGTCGACATCGAAGTGTTTCATTTGCTCAAGGAAACCGAAGTGCGCTGCTGTGCCGATCGGAACGCCAACTTTCTTGCCTTCAAGCTCCTTCGCATTGCCTTTCTCGATTTCAAGAGTTTCGGCAACCACGCAGTTGTCGTTTTCGGAGTAGCTGACAGCGATATCCGTGAGGACCAGATCCTGACCGGCGGAGGTTGCGACGACGAAGGGAGGAATGCCCTGACTGACGGCGATCTGGACGTCTCCTGACGCCATCGCTGCCGACATGGCGGTGCCGGTATCGAACGACACCCAGGTGACGGGCACGCCGAGGGCCTCGTCATACATGCCGGTTGCCTTGGCATACTGGAACGGCATGGGCCATTCGAGGAAGTAGGCGACAGTCAGTTCGTCTGCGGCGGAAGCGACCTGGACACTGCCCACGAAGGACAAAGCAGCCAGTGTGCTCAAAAACTTTGATTTGATGGTCATTGTTATTCCCACTGTTCCCTGGTTGGAATGCAGGTGTGCGGGTTTTCCCGTCTTATGCCATTTGTGTAATTCGGCTAACCTGCGTGGTAAAAATGGTTACGGCAGAAAGACGCTGTGACAATAAAAACACTCGACTGGATCTAACGTAATTCCAGATCTGGCCCTATATGTCGCTGTCGGGCCGTGCAGTCTGATCTCGAAACCAGCAGTTCCTTGTTTCAATAATGTGCAATTGCCCATTTGCGAGCAAGACCTGACCGCGTTCGAACTCTCTGAAATCTTTGCGCATGACGATGAAATACGAAAGGACATTGCCATGAACATTGCAGCAGCCCCGAATGACATGAGCGATATCATTGAGGCCGACCGCACCCATGTCTGGCATCACTTGCTCCAGCACAAATCGCTGGAGACCGTCGATCCCAAGATCATGGTGGAAGGAAAGGGCATGCGGCTCTGGGATGCCACCGGCAAGGAACATCTCGATGCTGTCTCCGGGGGCGTGTGGACCGTCAATGTCGGCTATGGCCGCGAATCCATTGCCGACGCTGTTCGCGACCAATTGGTGAAACTGAACTATTTTGCCAATTCGGCAGGCTCCATTCCCGGTGCTCTGTTCTCCGAACGTCTGATCTCGAAGATGCCGGGCATGAGCCGGGTCTACCTGACCAACTCGGGAACCGAAGCCAACGAGAAGGCGTTCAAGCTTGTCCGGCAGATTGCCCACAAGCGTTACGGTGGCAAGAAGCACAAGATCCTGTTCCGCGAGCGGGATTACCATGGCTCCTCTATCACTGCGATCTCAGCCGGTGGTCAGCCGGAGCGGAATGCGCAATACGGTCCCTATACACCGGGCTTTGTTGAAGTGCCGCATTGTTGTGAATACAGGGCGCAGTGGGATGTCGAAAACTATGGCGAGCGGGCGGCCGACGCCATTGAAGAAGTGATCCTGCGCGAAGGTCCGGACACCGTCGGTGCGCTTTGCCTCGAACCGGTGACTGCCGGTGGCGGTGTCATTACGCCGCCCGAGGGATATTGGCAGCGTGTTCAGGAAATCTGCCGCAAATACGAGATCCTGTTGCATATCGATGAAGTTGTGTGTGGCGTCGGCCGAACCGGAAAATGGTTCGGGTACCAGCATTACGGGATCGAACCGGATTTCGTGACCATGGCAAAAGGCGTTGCTTCCGGCTACGCGGCAATTGCCTGCATGGTGACGACGGAACGGGTATTCGACCTGTTCAAGGATGACGCAGGCGATCCGCTGAACCATTTCCGGGATATTTCAACTTTTGGCGGGTGCACGGCGGGTCCGGCAGCCGCGCTTGAAAACATGCGGATCATCGAGGACGAAGGCCTTCTGGACAACACCACGGCCATGGGTGAGCGTCTTGTGAGCAATCTGCACGTGCTCATGGAAAAGCATCAGGCCATTGGCGATGTCCGGGGCAAGGGGTTGTTCTGCGGAGCTGAACTTGTTGCAGATCGGGCCACGAAGGAGCCGGTGGCAGAAAAACTCGTGCAGGCCGTTGTCGGAGACTGCGCGTCGCAGGGCGTGATCATCGGCGCAACCAACCGCTCTTTGCCTGGCCTCAACAACACCCTGTGTCTGTCTCCGGCCTTGATTGCGACCTCGGATGACATCGATCAGATCACGGATGCAATTGACGGTGCGTTGACGCGGGTCTTTGGATAAAGACCAGGCGAAGTCCGCTAGAGAAAACCATTGCACATGGCAGAGCGAACTCTGCCATGTGCCTTTGAGAAGTCGAATGAGATTTCCCTTTTGATAGACGAACGGTCCGGCAGGATTTGCCAAATTGCCAAACCGCCTGTTTAATAGGTCCAGATAACCCAAGCTTTAGGGCCAGACATGGCGATACCGGCGGAGACGTTCTTTCTTCAGCCTGACAATGAAACAACCTTGCAGCAGCAAATCCAGCGGCTGGTCGTGGAGGCGATCTTATCCGGCCGTTGCCTGCCGGGGGAGAAGATGCCTTCAACCCGCAAGCTCGCCGATCATCTTGGTGTTGCAAGAATAACGGTCACAATCGCCTATACTGAGTTGGTCTCCAACGAATATCTCGTGTCAAAAGGCAGGTCCGGTTATTTTGTGGCGCAGACCGCGCCGAGCCGACCGAAATTCGATTTGCCGGATCAGGTGGCAGACGGTCAGATCGATTGGGCCCGTGCCATTGGTCAGAGATTTTCGCAGCATGTTCCACTGGTCCGACCCTCCAATTGGCAGGATTACAAGTATCCTTTCATTTACGGTCAATCCGACCCCCGATTGTTCGATCACCACAATTGGCGAAACTGTGCGCTGAGAGCAGTCGGTCGGAAGGACTTCGATATTCTGGCAACGGATTACTACGAACGTGACGATCCCATGCTGGTGGAGTTTATCCTGCGGCAGATCCTGCCACGCCGGGGCATCACCGCGCGCCCTGAAGAAATCCTGATCACGATGGGCGCTCAGCATGCGCTCTGGATCACGGCGCAGATCCTGCTGACACAGCGCCGCAGCGCGGTGATCGAGAACCCTTGTTTTCCCGGTCTCAGGCAGATCCTCAATCAGACGCGCTGCAATACCGTGTCCGTGGATGTCGATGCGGCCGGCCTGCCGCCGGAAAACCTGCCTGAAGATCTGGATGTGGTTTTTACCACGCCAAGCCACCATTGCCCGAGCAATGCGACCATGCCTGTTTCACGCCGCCATCGGCTGTTGGAACTTGCTGCACGCAAGGGCTTTGTCATCGTTGAAGACGACTACGAATTCGAGATTTCGTTCCTAAAGTCGCCATCACCTGCGCTGAAGTCGCTCGATCCGACCGGATCGGTCATCTATGTGGGCTCATTCTCCAAGTCCCTGTTTCCCGGACTACGGCTGGGATATCTGGTTGCTTCGGAACCCTTTATCCGGGAAGCGCGGGCATTACGCTCCCTTGTTCTGCGCCATCCGCCCGGCCTCATTCAAAGGACCGCAGCCTACTTTCTGTCGCTTGGTCATTACGACGCCCAGATCGCGCGGATGGGGCGTATCTACCGTAAACGCAGGTCGATCATGGAAGAGTGCCTGAGTGAGCACGGCCTGTCCCAGTCCGGACAATTCACATTTGGTGGTTCCTCCTTCTGGATGAAGGCCCCGGAGGGGATTGACAGTTCCGGACTGGCTCTCAACCTGCGTGACGATGGTGTTCTCATCGAGCCAGGACGCGCCTTCTTTGCCAATGGTCAGGAACGGCCCGGCTACTACCGACTGGCCTATTCGTCCATCGCTTCGGTGCGTATTCCCGAAGGCATTTCACTGATCGCGAAAAGGGTCGGTGAGGCGACCCGCTGAGCGACTGCGGATCGCCGCGGATATGCGTGAAACACCAATGTGAAGAAAAGTGGCTTGAGTGGTCTGGCCCTTGACCAACTGAGGCCGACCTGGCGCGGATTGAGACGTCAATTTTCATCGCACGTCCTGCATTGTCCTAGTAAGTAAAACCTTTTTTAAATCAACAATTTAGCGTTGTTTTGGCGCGATCGTTGCCGCGCTTCCACAAGATGTGATCAAAGAATTTCGGCTCGCCGTGAAATTTTGATTGATTTTTTCACGGAGTCGCGTGAAATTATCCTCGAAATTTTCACGAATGGATCGCCATGACGGAAAACAGCAGCCTGGGTGAGGACCTAAGAGCCCTCAGAACGGCCCGAAAGATGACGCTTGAGGAGCTTGCCCAAAAGCTTGGGCGGTCCGTCGGCTGGCTGTCCCAGATCGAGCGCGATATCTCTACGCCCAGAATGTCCGACCTGCGTCAGATCGCAGATGTTTTCGGTGTTCAGCTCTCGTTGTTTTTCGGCAGTACCGACGGGCCGGAAAGGGAGCGGGGACGGGTTGTTCGAGCCGCTTCGCGCCGCGTGATCGGAGAGCGCGATCAGGGGTTGGTCGAAACCCTGATTTCGCCCGACCTTACGGATGATTTCGAGATGATCCATTCAACGTTCCAACCCGGCTCACGCCGGGTGGAACTGATTTCGCGTCCCACTCAGGAGCTTGCCTACATCGTCTCCGGCAAACTCGATATCTGGCTGGATGACGAAAAGTTCACGGTTGAGGCCGGGGACAGTTTTCGCATCCGGGATGCCTCTTACCGCTGGGAGAACCCTTACTCAGAGCCGGCGGTTGCCGTCTGGGTCATTTCCCCGCCTGTTTACTGATCCGCTCCAAGAAGGAAGATCGAATGTCCGTACCCTCTACAGCCCGTGTTGTCATTATCGGTGGTGGTATCGTAGGCGTTTCGACGCTTTATCATCTGGCCAAAAACGGCTGGTCCGATTGTGTGCTTTTGGAAAAGAACGAGCTGACGGCAGGTTCCACCTGGCATGCAGCCGGTAACTGTCCGAACTTCGCCATGAGCTTCGGTGTCATGAATATTCAGCGCTATGGGCTTGAGCTGTATCGTGGCCTGGCGGAGGAAGTCGACTATCCGATCAATTATCACGTGACCGGGTCAGTGCGCCTTGCGCACAGCCACAAGCGGATGATGGAATTCGAGCATGCCGCGACAATGGCCCGGCACATGGGGCTGCAGATGGACGTCTGCACACCGGAAGAGCTGCTTCAGCACTATCCCTTTATGGAACTTCACGATCTGGAAGGCGGGCTCTGGGATCCGCTGGATGGCGACATCGACCCGGCGCAGGTCACCCAGGCATTGGCAAAGGGCGCGCGCGCTCTTGGTGGCCTGATCGCGCGGTTTACACCGGCAACCGGCGTCAGTCGTGAAAACGGCGAGTGGATCGTGCATACGGAAAAGGGTGACATTCGCTGCGAATACGTCGTCAATGCCGCCGGCTATTACGCACCGCGGGTCGGAGAATGGTTCATTCCCCATGGCGGCCGTCCCGTTCCAGCCGCCGTCATGAGCCACCAGTATTTTTTGACCGAGCCGGTTCCGGAAATTGCAGAATGGAGTGACAAGAACGGCCGGAAACTCCCACTGCTGCGCGACGTCGATACGTCCTATTACCTGCGACAGGAAACCAAGGGCTTCAACCTTGGTCCCTATGAGCGGAACTGTCAGGCAGCCTGGATCCGACCGGACGACCCAATGCCGGAAGATTTCAGTTTCCAGCTTTATCCGGACGATCTGGACCGGCTTGAATGGTATATCGAAGACGCCATGGCGCGTGTTCCGCTTTTGGGAACGCAGGGCGTCAGCAGGAACATCAATGGCCCAATCCCATACGCGCCCGACGGGCTGCCGATGATCGGACCGATGCCGGGTGTTCCCAATGCCTTTGAAGCCCATACCTTTACCTTCGGCATTGCCCAGGGTGGTGGTGCGGGCAAAGTGGCCGCGGAATGGATCATGCACGGCGAGACCGAGTGGGACATGTGGTCGTGCGATCCGCGCCGCTATACCGACTACACCGACAAGCAGTACTGCATCGACAAGGCGATGGAAGTTTATGGTCATGAATACGCCATGCACTTTCCGCATCACGCCTGGCCTGCCGGACGTGACCGCAAATTGTCGCCGATCCACGACAAATTGCTGGAACTTGGTGGGCAGATGGGGGCTTACAACGGCTGGGAGCGCGCCAACTGGTTTGCCAGACAGGGCGATGACACGTCCGAAGAAGCCACACAGACCTGGTCGCGATCCGGACCTTGGGAACCGCGTGTCCGCGAAGAATGCGAAGCTGTCCGGGATCATGTCGGCGTTCTCGATCTGCCCGGGTTTTCCCGGTTCAGCCTGACAGGTGCGGGTGCAGCCGAGTGGTTGCGTGGCCGGATTACCGGCGCATTGCCAAAGGCGGGTCGGATGAACCTTGCCTATTTCGCCGATGACCGCGGACGGATCGTGACGGAAATGTCGGTCATACGTCACAGCGAGGACGCGTTCACGCTGATCACCGCGGCTGCCGCGCAATGGCACGACTTTGACCTGCTGAAGTTCAATCTGGCGGACGGGCTCTCCCTGACGGATCGGACGCGGGATCTGACGACGCTTATTGTTTCCGGGCCAAAGTCGCGCGAACTCTTTGGCAAGATCGCCGAAGCGGATCTTTCACTCGGCTGGCTGACGCATCAGCAGGCGAAGGTCGCGGGCAAGGATGTCATGCTGGTTCGGGTCTCCTTTGCCGGTGAATTGGGCTGGGAGGTCCATGCAAGTTTCGAAGATATGCCTGTCATCTATGAAACCATTCTGGAGGCAGGTGCAAAACCCTTCGGTATGTATGCGCTGGATGCGCTGCGTCTGGAAAAAGGCTATCGGACCTGGAAGGGGGACCTTTCCACCGACTACACGCTCTTTGAAGGCGGTCTGGACCGGTTTGTGAAACTCGACAAACCCCAGGACTTTCCGGGCAAGGCGGCCCTTTTGAACGAAATCCAGCAGGGGGTCGAAAGACGGTTCGTGTCCATGATCGTCGATGCCGAGGATTGTGATGCGCCTTACATGTCGGCCCTCTGGCTCGGTGACGATCTTGTCGGCGAGGTCACTTCGGGCGGCTGGGGTTACCGGATCAATGCCTCGATCGCAATGGGCGTCATACGGGCGGATCTTGCGAAGGCCGGGACCGAAGTCGAGATTGAAATTTACGGCAAGCGGCTCAAGGCAACTGTCCAGCCGGACGCGCCGCTCTGGGATCCGGAAAATGAGCGTATTCGGGCGTAAAACGCGCCGAGCAGTACCACAGGCTTTTGCTTCTTACTTGGAGGAGTGTTTATGAGCGGAAGTGAACTGAAACAACGCCGCCGTTCAGGTGGCCGTTCCGCGCGCACTGCGGCCAGGGCTCGTCCCCTGGACCAGGCGATCCGGCCAGTCAGGCCCGGCTTGCCAGGAGGGCAGTTCCGAGCTTTAAAGGATGAGGATGTTTCCCGCATCCACGAAGCGGCGATCAATGCACTGGAAAATATCGGCATGGGATCGGCTCCGCCGTCCGGCAGGGCTTATCTGACCGCTGCCGGAGCCATCGAAGGGGACGATGGACGTATCCGGTTTCCACGCGCACTTATTGAAGACATGCTGGCCAGGGCCGCTCGGGACTTCACGCTCTGCGCGAGAGACCCGCAACATGATCTGCAGCTTCAGGGTACCAATGTGCATTACGGCACAGCGGGTGCGGCCGTCCACATGGTCGATCCCGTTACCGGCGACTACCGAAATCCTTCGGTTCAGGATCTTTATGATGCCGCGCGGATAGTGCAGCGGCTGGACAATGTCCATTTCTTCCAGCGCCCGGTGGTGTGTCGTGAGTTCGAAACACCGCTCGACCTGGATCTGAACACGCTTTATGCGGCCTGTGCAGGGACAAGCAAACATATCGGGACGTCGTTCACCGAAGCAGGCAACGTTCACAAATGCATGGAGCTGCTGCATTTGATTGCAGGTGGTGAAGATGCCTGGCGCGAGCGACCTTTTGTGTCGAACTCGAATTGTTTTGTCGTGCCGCCGCTCACATTTGCCGAGGAAAGCTGCGAGGTGATGGAGGCTTGCATTCTGGCCGGCATGCCGGTGCTGCTTTTGTCGGCGGGTCAGGCGGGGGCAACCGCGCCTGCACCCATTGCCACGGCTGTTGTCCAGGCAGTTGCCGAGTGCCTCGCCGGCGTTGTTTATGTCAATGCAGTCAAGCCCGGTCATACCGCCATTTTCGGTACCTGGCCGTTCGTAAGCGATCTGCGCACCGGAGCGATGTCCGGAGGCAGTGGAGAGCAGGCCCTGCTGAGTGCCGCCTGTGCGCAGATGCATCAGTTCTACGGTTTGCCCGGCGGAGCCGCCGCCGGTATCGCCGACAGCAAGTTGCCCGATATGCAGGCAGGCTGGGAGCAGGGGATCAGCAATGTCATGGCGGGTCTTTCGGGCCTCAACATGGTCTATGAGTCCGTCGGGATGCATGCTTCCCTGCTCGGTTTTTGTCTGGAATCCCTGGTTCTGGGCAATGACATGCTCGGTCAGGTGCAGCGCTGTGTGCGCGGCATCGAGGTCAAGGACGAATATGTCGACCTGGAGGTGGTTCGCTCCGTCGTGCTGGATGGGCCGGGACATTACCTCGGTCACGACCAGACCCTGCAGCTGATGCAAAGCGAGTACATCTATCCTGAACTTGCAGATCGTTCGAGCCCAAAGGAATGGGAAGAGCGCGGCAAACCACGCTTGCTCGATACGGCTGCCGAAAGAGTTCGATCCATATTGTCCGAAGACAGTCATCTGATTGACCCTCAGACGGAAGCCGCGCTGCATGCGGCCATGCCGTTGGCCAGTCTTTCAAGGTCCTGATGGGCCATCGTGAATGTGTGACAGAAAGCATAGAAAGAGTTGAACGTGGCACCTCCATCAAAGGCCCGGGTTGTCGTCATCGGCGGCGGCGTTGTCGGGTGTTCCGTCGCCTATCATCTGACCAAGAAAGGTTGGACGGACGTCGTTCTGCTGGAACGCAAGCAGCTGACTTCCGGCACGACCTGGCACGCCGCAGGGTTGATTGCCCAGCTGCGCGCGACCGAAAACATGACACGGCTCGCCAAGTACAGTCAGGAGCTTTACGGCAAGCTAGAGGAAGAGACGGAGGTTGCCACCGGTTTCCGGCGGTGCGGCTCGATCACCGTCGCGCTCACCGAAGAGCGAAAGGAGGAAATCTTCCGTCAGGCCTCCATGGCCCGGGCCTTCGGCGTCGAAGTGGAAGAAATCACGCCTTCGGAAGTCAAGGCACGCTATGAGCATCTGAATGTCGAGGATGTTGTTGCCGGTGTTTATCTTCCTCTCGACGGCCAGGGGGACCCGGCCAATATCGCTCTGGCACTGGCAAAGGGAGCGCGCAAGCGCGGCGCCAAGGTGCTGGAACGGGTGAAAGTTACGGGTCTCCAGAAATCAGGTCGCCGCGTGACGGGTGTCGAATGGCAGTCGGCTGATGGCGCCGGCGTTATCGAGTGCGACCACATCGTCAATTGCGGCGGCATGTGGGGCCATGAGCTTGGCCGCATGGCCGGGGTCAACGTTCCGCTGCATGCCTGCGAGCACTTCTACATTGTCACCGAGAATGTTCCCGGCCTGACGCAGCTGCCTGTTCTGCGCGTTCCGGATGAATGTGCCTATTACAAGGAAGATGCCGGCAAGATCCTGCTCGGGGCGTTCGAGCCGAATGCCAAACCCTGGGGTATGACGGGCATCCCGGACGATTTCGAATTCGATCAGCTGCCAGAGGATTTCGATCATTTCGAGCCTATCCTCGAAGCTGCGGTCAACCGCATGCCGTTGTTGGCCGAAACCGGCATTCACACCTTCTTCAACGGGCCGGAGAGCTTTACTCCGGACGATGCCTATCATCTGGGTCTTGCGCCGGAAATGGATAACGTCTGGGTGGCTGCGGGCTTCAATTCCATCGGCATCCAGTCTGCGGGCGGGGCGGGCATGGCACTGGCGGAATGGATGGACAGTGGTGCCAAGCCATTCGACCTGGGCGATGTCGACATTTCACGCATGCAGCCTTTCCAGGGCAATCGCCACTATCTGTTTGAGCGATCGAAGGAAACGCTTGGCCTGCTATATGCCGATCACTTTCCTTACCGGCAAAAGGCAACAGCACGTGGCATCCGCCGCACGCCATTGCATGAGCAGTTAAAGGCGCAAGGAGCCGTGTTCGGAGAGTTGGCAGGCTGGGAACGGGCGAACTGGTTTGCGGATGAAGGGCAGGAAAGAGAATACCGCTACACCTGGAAACGCCAGAACTGGTTTGAAAATGCAGCACGTGAACATCTGGCGATCCGAGAGAATGTCGGTGTCTATGATATGTCGTCCTTTGGCAAGATCCGTGTTGAAGGTCCGGATGCCGAGGCTTTTTTGAACTATGTCGGCGGCGGCGACTACTCCGTGCCTCCAGGCAAGATCGTTTACACCCAGCTGCTCAACGACCGGGGCGGGATCGAAGCGGACGTGACGGTAACGCGTCTTTCGGAAACCGCTTATCTCGTCGTAACGCCAGCTGCGACCCGGCTGGCCGATGAAACCTGGCTTCGGCGGCATATAGGCGATTTCCGGGTCGTGATCACGGATGTGACGGCTGGCGAGGCTGTTCTTGCAGTCATGGGACCAAACTCGCGGAAATTGCTGCAGGCGATTTCTCCCAATGATTTCACCAACGCTGCCAATCCATTTGGAACGGCGCAGGAAATCGAGATCGGCATGGCATTGGCGCGAGCGCATCGGGTGACCTATGTCGGTGAACTCGGTTGGGAGCTTTATGTCTCAGCGGATATGGCAGCACATGTGTTCGAGACCCTTCATGCAGCCGGGCAGGAGATGAATGCAAAGCTCTGCGGCATGCATATGATGGATTCGTGCCGGATCGAAAAAGGTTTCCGCCATTTCGGTCACGACATAACCTGCGAAGATCATGTGCTGGAGGCAGGGCTGGGTTTTGCCGTCAAGCGGGACAAGCCTCATTTTATTGGCCGCGAAGCAGTGCTGCGCAAGCGCGAAGAGGGTTTGCAAAAGCGGCTGGTGCAGTTCCGGCTGACCGATCCCGACCCCTTGCTCTATCACGCGGAGCCTATCCTCAGGGATGGCGAGGTGGTCGGTTTTCTGAGCAGTGGCAATTACGGTCACACATTGGGCGGTGCCATGGGGCTTGGTTATGTGCCCTGCAGCGGGGAAACCGCGGATCAGGTTCTGAGCTCTTCCTACGAAATCGAAGTGGCCGGGACGCGCGTCGAAGCCGAGGCGTCTCTGAAACCGATGTATGACCCGAAATCTGAACGGGTGAAGGTCTGACCAGGTGTGCCGTAAATTGCTGACGCAGGTCAGTGAATTGCGGTGCCGCAGGCAAAACAGGTCAGTTTGGCGCGCGAGACGAAAGAACATGTGGCGCATATTCCCGTCTGGCAAACCCAATTCGGCCTGTTTTGCCTGCAGCTTTTTGAGCTTTAATGTAAGTCTCTGAAAAAACGTTGGCTTTTGGGCTTCGGACGGCAGGTAATCTTATGCGCCGCCTGAGCAACTCTGACGCTGGCGGAGTAATTTCCCATTTGTCGCGAAGGCCAGGGTTACAGCCTCATATTGGAGCATTGGAGCTGCGCTTTTCGAGTGCTGTGTCGTCCTGTGTTTCAGATCATCAATTCCCTAAGGTCATGACCGATGTCGCAAGGAAGAGAAAGTTCCAGCGCTAGCGAAGGTGAAATCGTGCTCTGGCTATATGAAGGCCTACAATCTGGCCCTAAGAGACGGAGGGAAAAGGGAGTTAAAACTAGAGCCAACACTGCTTGCGCAGAACAGACATCATCGAATTCACGGGAGTAATCGACATGAAAATGACGACCGAGGAAGCATTCGTCAAAGTGCTTCAGGCGCACGGTATCGAACATGCGTTTGGAATCATCGGTTCGGCGTTTATGCCGATTTCCGATCTGTTCCCCCGGGCCGGCATTAACTTCTGGGACTGCGCCCATGAGTGCTCCGGAGGTATGATGGCCGATGGATATACCCGCGCCAGTGGCAAGATGAGCATGATGATCGCCCAGAACGGTCCGGGAATCACGAACTTCGTCACAGCGGTCAAGACGGCTTACTGGAATCATACGCCGCTCCTGCTCGTCACGCCTCAGGCTGCCAACAAGACGATAGGTCAGGGTGGCTTTCAGGAGGTCGAGCAGATGGATCTCTTCAAGGATATGGTCGCCTATCAGGAAGAAGTTCGTGACCCGTCCCGCATCGCTGAGGTCCTGAACCGGGTCATCATGCAGGCAAAACGCGCAAGCGCTCCGGCACAGATCAACGTCCCGCGCGATTACTGGACCCAGGTGGTCGACATCGCCCTTCCGGCGATCGTTGAATTCGAGCGTCCGGATGGCGGGGCAACGGCAATTGCGGAAGCTGCCGAGCTTTTGAGCAAGGCAAAGTTTCCTGTCATCCTCAACGGTGCGGGTGTCGTTCTCGGTGGTGCCATCCCGGCTTCCATGGCGCTTGCGGAGCGTCTGGATGCTCCGGTTTGCTGCGGTTATCAGCACAATGACGCATTCCCGGGCTCACACCGGCTCTTTGCGGGACCGCTCGGTTACAACGGATCGAAGGCGGGCATGGAGTTGATTTCCAAGGCCGATGTAGTGCTTGCGCTCGGCACCCGTTTGAACCCGTTCTCCACTTTGCCCGGATACGGTATCGACTACTGGCCGAAGGATGCCAGCATCATTCAGGTGGATATTAACCCCGACCGTATCGGCCTGACCAAAACAGTTTCCGTCGGAATTGTCGGAGATGCCAAGAAAGTCGCTGATGCGATCCTTGAAAAACTTGCTCCAACTGCAGGCAACGAGGGTCGTGAAGACCGCGTGCACACCATCTCGCAAACGAAGTCGCGCTGGGCGCAGCAGCTATCGTCCATGGATCATGAAGACGACGACCCGGGCACAACCTGGAACGAGCGTGCACGCGAAGCCAAGCCGGACTGGCTCAGCCCGCGCAAGGCATGGCGCGCAATTCAGGCGGCCTTGCCGAAAGAAGCGATCATCAGCTCCGACATTGGAAACAACTGCGCCATTGGCAACGCCTACCCAAGCTTCGAACAGGGCAGGAAGTATCTTGCACCGGGCCTGTTCGGGCCGTGCGGATACGGGCTTCCGTCAATCGTCGGCGCCAAGATCGGGTGCCCGGACACGCCGGTTGTCGGGTTTGCCGGGGACGGCGCCTTCGGGATCGCGGTAACCGAACTGACGGCAATCGGCCGCAGCGAGTGGCCGGCCATCACCATGGTTGTTTTCCGGAACTATCAGTGGGGTGCGGAGAAGCGCAACTCGACACTCTGGTATGATGACAACTTTGTCGGTACCGAGCTGGATGAACAGGTCAGCTACGCCGGTATCGCCAAGGCCTGTGGACTGGAAGGCGTTCAGGCCCGGACCATGACCGAGTTGACGGATGAACTCGACAAGGCGGTCGACCGGCAGATGAACCAGGGCAAGACAACCTTGATCGAAGTGCTGATCAACCAGGAACTTGGTGAGCCTTTCCGGCGCGATGCCATGAAAAAGCCGGTGGAAGTGGCTGGAATATCGGCTGACGACATGCGTCCGCAAACCGGCGCCTGACCGGCAGGCCTGACAGTGTGATGGGAGACATACTTGTCCTGAATTCCGGATCGTCCTCGATCAAGTTCGCTGTGTTCGCAGCGGACTTGTCGAAAAAAACCTATGGGAGCGCTGTCGAAATCGGCGGCGCCTCAAAGTTGATCGTGGACACTCATGGAGTGGGCTTGTCGCTCCCCAGTCATGTCAGCGCGCTGGATGCCATTTTCGGGGCGCTGGAAGAAATGGGTATTGCTCTTTCCAGCCTCCGGGCGGCAGCTCACCGGGTGGTGCATGGTGGACGTAACCTTCTTGCCCCTTGCCTGGTGAACGAAGATGTTCTTGCGGAAATCGATCGTTGCATTCCGCTGGCACCGCTTCACAATCCGCACAATCTCGCTGCCATTCGGGCAGTTGCCGAGATTGCGCCTGAGCTTGCGCAATGCGTGAGCTTCGACACGGCATTTCACGCGACCAATCCTGAAGTTGCCAGGCGTTACGCCATTCCCGACAGTGAAACCGAAGCCGGGCTGCAGCGCTACGGGTTTCACGGTATTTCCTATCAGAGCCTGGTGCACAAGCTCCCTGGCGTTTCCGGAAAAGATGTGCCGGAAAGGCTGTTGGCGCTTCACCTTGGAAATGGTGCCAGCCTGTGTGCGGTTCGCCGCGGCAAGTCCGTTGCGACGACGATGGGTTATTCCCCACTGGAAGGTCTGACCATGGGAACCCGGTGCGGATCCATCGACGGCAACGTCGTTCTGAAAATGGTGGCGGAACACGGAGTTGAACGCACGTCGGATATCCTCAACAAGGAAAGCGGTCTGCTGGCGCTCGGCGGGTTTTCGGACATGCGTCAGCTTCAGTCTCTCAACACCGAAGAATCCCGATTTGCGGTCGAACACTTTTGCTATTGGGCCATTCGCCATGCCGGTTCGATGATTGCGGCAATGGGCGGTCTGGACGCCGTCGCCTTCACCGGTGGCATCGGGGAAAACGATGCCAGGGCAAGATCCACAATTCTTGAAGGTCTTTCATGGCTTGGCGTTGACGTCGACGAACAGGCCAACGAGGCTGGTTCAGCAAAATTGCACGCCGCCGATTCCAGGGTGGAGGTGTGGATCGTACCGGCGGAAGAGGAAGAAATGATTGCCAGAAATGCCTTGTCCCTTACGGAGCCCTGTTGATGTTTTTTGAAGATCGGGCACTCGACACCTCGCCCAAAGTGTCTGACGAAGTTCGGAAAACAACCTGTTACATGTGCGCCTGCCGATGTGGGATCAACGTGCATATGAAAGATGGCAAGGTGGCCTATATCGAAGGCAATCGCGACCATCCCGTCAACAAGGGCGTGCTTTGCGCCAAAGGGTCTTCCGGCATAATGCAGGTGAATGCACCGTCCCGGTTGCGTGCACCGATGAAACGAACCGGGCCGCGCGGGTCTGGAGAATTCGAGGAAATCTCCTGGGACGAAGCACTGTCGATCGCAACCTTGTGGCTTGAGCCGATCCGCAAGTCTTCTCCGGAGAAACTTGCTTTTTTCACCGGCCGGGATCAGTCGCAGAGTTTTACGAGTTTCTGGGCCCAGAATTTCGGTACTCCGAACTATGCGGCCCATGGCGGGTTCTGCTCGGTCAACATGGCGACCGCCGGTATCTACACCATGGGTGGGGCGTTCTGGGAATTCGGTCAACCGGACTGGGACCGGACGAAACTCTTCATGATTTTCGGAGTGGCGGAGGACCACGATTCCAATCCGATCAAGATGGGGCTCGGCAAGCTGAAGGCTCGCGGAGGCAAGGTGATCGGGGTCAATCCGATCCGCTCCGGATACAACGCAATCGCCGACGAATGGGTCGGCATCACGCCCGGAACAGACGGGCTTTTTATTTCCGCGCTGATCCATCTGCTTTTGAAGGCCGGCAAGATAGATCTGAAGTATCTTGCAAACTTTACCAACGCACCCTGTCTGCTCAACGAGACACCCGGGTCTCCGGACAACGGCCTTCTGCTGCGGGACAGTGACGGCAAGCCGCTTGTTGTCGACCGAACCACCGGCACGCTAACACCGTTCGACGAGCCTGGCGTCAAACCCAATCTGGCAGCCAGTGTTGAAATGGACGGGGTGACGCACCGGACTGTCTTCCAACACCTTGCCGAACGTTTCCTTTCGGAAGACTACAGCCCCGAAGCCGTTGGCGAGCGATGCGGTGTCAGCGCCGGGCGCATTAAATCGATCGCCGCCGAACTGGCCCGGGTTGCATTTGAAGAAGCATTCGAACTCGACCAACCCTGGACGGATTTTCGCGGCAAACGGCATGAGACGATGACCGGAAGACCGGTGAGCTTTCATGCCATGCGCGGGATTTCAGCGCATTCCAACGGCTTTCAGACCTGTCGGACGCTTCACGTCCTGCAAATCCTCCTTGGAACTGTCGAGGTCCCTGGCGGGTTCCGTTTCAAGCCGCCTTACCCGAAGCCGGTCGAGGCACATCCGACACCTCATTGTCATTCAAAACCGGACTGTCCGCTTGATGGTCCCCATCTTGGTTTTGTTCGCGGACCGGCAGATCTTGCCTTCAAGGAAGACGGATCTCCCGCGCGGATCGACAAGGCATTCACCTGGGAGAATCCGCTCTCAGCGCATGGCCTGATGCATATGGTCATTTCCAATGCACATGCGGGCGACCCCTACAAGATCGACACGCTGTTCCTCTATATGGCCAACATGGCCTGGAACTCGTCCATGAACACGCGTGGTGTCATGGAAATGCTGACGGACAAGGATGAGAACGGAGACTATGTCATTCCGCGCATCATCTACTCCGACGCCTATTCCTCCGAGATGGTCGCTTATGCGGATCTGATCCTGCCCGATACCACCTATCTGGAGCGGCATGACTGTATCTCGCTTCTGGACAGGCCGATCTGTGAAGCGGAAGCTGCGGCAGATGCGATCCGCTGGCCGGTGGTCGAACCGGACAGGGACGTGCGCGGGTTTCAGTCAGTTCTGATCGATCTGGGAGCGAGGCTCGGTCTTCCCGGATTTATCGATGAGAATGGCGAGGCTCGTTACGAAGACTATGCCGATTACATCGTCAATCATCAGCGCCGGCCCGGAATCGGTCCGCTTGCCGGGTTCCGTGGCGACGGTACAAAGACCGGTCGGGGAGATATCAATCCGGATCAACTTGAAAAATACATCGAGAACGGCAGCTTTTTTGTCGAACATGTGCCGGATGAAGCGGCTTTTTACAAACCCTGGAACCGGGCCTATCAGGACTGGGCGGTCGGCCTCGGATTTTACGACAAACCACAGCCCTATCTCTTTCAGCTCTATGTCGAACCTCTCAGACGGCTGCAACTTGCAGCGGAGGGACATGGCGAGCGGCAGCCTCCGGATCACCTGCGCCAGCAGATCCTTGAGTGTCTGGATCCGTTGCCGACCTGGTATCCGGTCCTGGAGGAGACGGTGGTCGATCCTGAGCAGTACCCGGTGCATGCGCTCACGCAACGGCCAATGGCGATGTACCACTCCTGGGGAAGTCAGAATGCCTGGCTGCGGCAGATCCACGGGCGCAATCCGCTTTATGTGCCAACGAAAATCTGGCAGCAGCACGGGTTTGAAGATGGCGATTGGGCACAGGTGACATCCATTCATGGACAGATCACGGTGCCGGTCGCCCACATGGCCGGGCTCAACGAAAACACCGTCTGGACGTGGAATGCCATCGGTAAACGCAAAGGGGCCTGGGCACTTGAAGATGACGCGCCGGAGGCAACAAAGGGGTTTCTTCTGAACCACCTGATCCATGAATTGCTGCCATCGAAGGGCGATGGCATGAGATGGGCGAACTCCGACCCGATTACCGGGCAGGCGGCCTGGTTCGATCTTCGCGTCCGCATTGAAAAAGTGACAGCACCAGAGGAGAGCCAGCCCGTCTTCGGTGCCTTGAAATCGCCGGTCGGGGAAGGACCTGCCGTGGTTCGTCAGAAGGTGAGCAAATGACCCAGTTGCCGGAAACGAGCGAAAAGAAACTCGGCCTTGTCATTGACCTGGACACATGTGTCGGCTGTCACGCCTGTGTGACCGCCTGTAAAGGCTGGAATACGGAAAACTACGGCGCTCCGCTGAGCGATATGGATGCCTATGGCAGCAATCCATCGGGGACCTTCCTGAACCGTGTCCATTCCTATGAAGTCGAACCGCGGGCCGGCGGTTGCAGTCAGACAGTGCATTTTCCAAAATCCTGCCTGCATTGCGACGATGCGCCATGTGTGACCGTGTGCCCGACGGGTGCCAGCTACAAACGCCAGGAAGATGGCATTGTGCTGGTGGAAGAGGATGCCTGTATCGGTTGCGGACTGTGCGCCTGGGCTTGTCCATATGGCGCGAGGGAACTGGATCTCGCTGCCGGTGTCATGAAGAAATGCACACTCTGTGTGGATCGTATCTACAACGAGAACCTGCCGGAGGAAGATCGCATTCCGGCTTGTGTGCGCACCTGCCCGGCAGGCGCGCGCCATTTCGGTGATCTTGGTGACCCTTCAAGCGAGGTTTCGATGCTGGTGGCCGAACGTGGCGGTTTTGACCTGATGCCCGAACAGGGGACACAGCCGACAAACAAGTATCTGCCGCCTCGTCCCAAGGATCAACTGCCCGACATGGATGTTCTATCGCCTGCATTGGAACCGGTCGCCGGGGAGCCGAAAGGGTTCCTGAAGTGGCTCGACAAAGCTCTGGAGGCGATCTGATGCATCCGGCACCGTCCGTTATCGTCTTTACCGTGCTGTCCGGTCTCGGGTTCGGATTGCTGAGTTTTCTGGGCCTTGGCCTGCCGCAGGTGACCGGGTGGGAGGCATTTTTCTATTTCGCCCTTGCTTTTGCGCTGGCCGTTGGCGGGCTTGTGGCCTCCACCTTTCACCTTGGCAATCCGCAGCGGGCTTTGAAAGCCTTCACGCAATGGAAGACCAGCTGGCTTTCAAGAGAAGCGTGGCTTTCGTCGTTGGCGCTGGTGGCGATGGGATTATATGCCTTTGCTGCGGTTTTTCTGGACATATCCGCCGGGTTGCTCGGCTGGCTTGGTGCTGCCCTGTCAGTTGCGACAGTTGTGGCGACTTCGATGATTTATGCGCAACTCATGACGGTCCCCCGCTGGAACCACTGGCTGACGCCACTTCATCTGCTCACATTGTCTCTGGCCGGGGGCGCAATCCTTGCTCAGCAAAGTGCAGTGGCTTTAGCGTTGCTTGTGGTGGCCGGGATCGTGCAGATTTTGCACTGGGTGCTAGGAGATCGAAGGTTTGAAGAGCGGGGTCACACGATCGAAAGTGCGACCGGACTGGGCGATATCGGAGCAGCGCGTCTGTTTGAACCACCGCATACGGGAACAAACTATCTGTTGAAGGAGATGGTTCACGTGGTCGGGCGCAAGCATGCGCAAAAGCTGCGGGTGATTGCCTTTGTCTTCATGATCGTTCTGCCGATTGCGGTTCTGATCCTTCTGCCCCAGGGGATCGTATCGGCAGCGCTTGCGATTCTTTGTTATCTGATCGGGACATTTGCCTCCCGCTGGCTTTTCTTTGCTGAAGCGGAGCATGTTGTCGGGCTCTATTATGGTGCTCGCAGCGCACAGGCCGTCGCGGGATAGTCGGCCCTCAGCATTCGTGGTTCCGTTCGCACCAACCTCCAGTCACTTGAGTGACAGGCGGTTGGTGTGAACAAGATTGCTTGTTTTGTTTCCGGAAGTTTCAGGACTTAAGCGGTCACGACCACATAGACAGCGACGCCATTTTCGGTGATCGACTGGTCGTCGACACTGCCACAACTACAATAGTCCTTGCATCGTGTGCGGTTGGAAACCGACTGGCGACTATTAAGATGCCCGAGTTCAATGCGTCAGCGCAGGCCTTCGTTGATACTGTCCAGAACCTTGCTCCCGGGGCAGAGCTCGTCTTTACCAAGCTCGTTCAGTGGACGTGAAGCGATATCCAGATTGTGGTTCAGGTCGTGGGTATCCGGGTCCAGGAACAAAAGACCGGTGAGGATCCGTCCGTCTTCCTTGGCCTGCTGTATTGCATTGATCGATCCGGTGCGGTCATCTGTTGCAAAGCTGGTGTCGGCCTTGTGCAGGTGAATGACTGAACCATCATGCAAGGTGACGCTTTTGCTGGTGCCCTCGGAATATTGCGTGCGGATTTCTTCGCGCATCGGTACGAAATCCAATGGCATCACGTCCAGATGATCGCGGGTTGCCGAATAGCTTTTGGTCGAGCCCGAGTGATTGTTAAAGGTGACACAGGGTGAGACCACATCGATGAAGGCAAATCCGTTGTGAGCCATGGCGGCGCGGATCAGCGGTTCGAGCTGTTCCTTGTCGCCGGAAAAACTGCGGGCGACAAAGCTTGCCCCCTGAAGCAGGGCCAATCCGGCCAGATCGATGCCGTCAAACGGGTTCACATCACCGTATTTGCTGACCGAGCAGTGATCCGCCGTGGCGCTGTCCTGCCCTTTGGTGAGACCATAGCAGCCATTGTTCGCGACAATATAGGTCATGTTCACATTGCGTCGGACCAGATGAACGAACTGTCCCATGCCGATGGACGCCGTATCTCCGTCGCCGGAAACCCCGATATAGGTCAGGCTGCGGTTGGCCAGGCTGGCACCTGTGGCGACGGACGGCATGCGCCCGTGAACCGAATTGAAACCGTGCGATTTGCCAAGGAAATAAGTCGGCATTTTCGACGAACAGCCGATGCCGGAAATCTTGGCGATACGGTGGGGCGGGATCGCGGACAGGAAACAGGCGTTGCGGATTGCACCAGAAATGCTGTCGTGTCCGCAGCCCGCACACAGCGTCGAGATCGCTCCGTCGTAGTCGGCGACCGTATAGCCGAGCGTATTAACCGGAAGGCGCGGATGACGGAAATTCGGTTTGATATAGGACATCAGGCAATCTCCGGATGCAGGCGAACCACATCAGCGCTTTTCGTTTTCAGGGTCTTGCGGATCTGATCGGCGATCATGCGTGCCGTTATCGGCGTGCCGGAATAGTTCAATACCGATATCAGCTTGTTTCTTGGCACTTCGCATTCGTTCATGATCAACTGGCGCATCTGCCCGTCGCGGTTCTGCTCGATCACGAATGATAGGTCGTGTTCATCGATGAACTGGTCGAGGCTTTCATGGAAGGGGAAGGCGCGAATGCGCATCGTGTCGATGGGATACCCTTCGGCAGCAAGCATCTCGACCGCCTCATAGCTCGGTGACGCACTGGTGCCGAAAAAGAGTGCTCCGAGCTTCAGTTTTGTTTTGGGTTTCTTGACCTCGATCGGCGGGTGGGTCTTGGGACGGGGAACCAACTGCTTGGCGGTTTCGAACTTGCGCAGGAGACGGTCCACATTCCGCACGTAGTCTTCGCCGCTTTCGGAATAGATTGCGTTTTCGTTCTTCGACGAGCCACGGGTAAAATAGGCACCTTTTTCAGGATGGGTGCCCGGCAGGGTCCGATAGCAGATGCCGTCGTTGTCAACATCCTTGTATCGGCCCCAGTCAGTGGCGTTTTCCAGCGCCTCGGCATCCAGCACCTTACCGCGGTCCATCTGATAATTGTCGTCCCATTCAAGGGGTGGGGACATCCAGTCGTTCATGCCAAGATCCAGATCCGACATCATGATGACCGGGGTCTGCAGTCGCTCGGCAAGGTCAAACGCCTCGACGGTCATGTCGAAACATTCCCGAGGTGTTGCAGGGAACAGAAGGACCTGTTTGGTGTCGCCATGGCTGGCATAGGCGGCGGCCAGGATGTCCGACTGCTGGCTGCGCGTCGGCATGCCCGTGGACGGGCCAGAACGCTGAACATCGATCAGAACCACAGGAACTTCGGCAAAATAGGCCAGCCCCAGGAATTCGCTCATGAGCGAAAGACCCGGACCCGAGGTGGCAGTAAAAGCCCGTGCGCCGTTCCAGCTTGCGCCTACAACCATGCCCATCGCCGCCAGCTCGTCTTCGGCCTGAACGATGGCGTAGTTCTTCTTGCCGCTGCCCGGGTCGATGCGCATCCGCTTTGCATATTTGGCGAAGGCATCGACGACAGACGTCGACGGTGTAATCGGATACCAGGCCGCAACGGTTGCACCGCCATAAATGGCACCAAGCGCCGTCGCCGTGTTGCCGTTCATCAGGATATGGGGGGCTTCAAGAATATGCGGGGCGATATTGAAGTTTTTCTCAAGCCGGATCGGCAATGGACACTGGAAATTGTCCATGGCGTACTGATAGCCCATTTCCAGCGCGTGTACGTTTGAGGAAATCAGCTTTTCCTTGCCCTTGAACTGGTCGTGGAGCAGTCCTTTCAAGACAGCAAAATCGACGTCCAGCAGGGCGGCCAGAGTGCCGACATAGACAACGTTTTTCAAAAGCTGCTGCAGGCGAGGCGGCGAGAATTCCTTCATGCACATTTCGGTAAAGGGCACGCCGAAATAGTGGATGTCGTCCCGTTTGAGATGCTGTGCCAGAGGCTTGGTGCAATCATACACAAAATAGCCGCCCGGCTCGATGCTCTGTACGTCCTTTTCCATGCTTTGCGGGTTGACGGAGACCATCAGGTCGACGCCGCCGCGCCGTCCGAGATACCCTCGTGCGCTGACCCTTACTTC
>NZ_JAILWL010000109.1 GCF_025698965.1 Roseibium sp. | reverse complement strand
CAGTTCCTCGATCATTGTCTGCACGCTTTCCAGCGTTCTGCCCATGAACCGGCGCTGACATTCCGGACCGGTCATCGGATAGCCCAGCTCTGTGACAATGTTGGCCATGTTCTGGTTGGTCAGGCGTTCCGTATCGACGAGAACACCGTCGCAATCGAAAATGACAAGGCTGGGGGTCATGAAGTGTCCTTGAACAAGATTAGGGGTCAACCGCGTCCGGTGGAGCCGAAGCCACCGGTACCGCGCTTCGTATCTGAAAGGGTGTCGACTTCCTGAATTTCGGCTTGCAAAACCGGTGCGATCACCATCTGCGCGATCCGTTCCCCGCGCGCTATCTCGAAAGTCTCCCGGCCGAGATTGATCAGAATGACCTTGACCTCGCCCCGGTAGTCCGCGTCGATCGTTCCCGGTGTGTTCAATACGGTGACACCGTGTTTGGCGGCAAGGCCCGACCGGGGGCGAACCTGCGCTTCGAAGCCGGCCGGAAGCGCCATGGCAAGACCGGTGGGCACTAGAGCGCGTTCACCCGGTGAGAGCGAGAGCGGGGCGTCGACCGCAGCCAGAAGATCAAGACCGGCTGCAAGCTCAGATTGATAAGTTGGCAACGGCAGGTCCCCGCCGTGGTCAAGACGTTTCAGTTCCAGTGTGACAGTCATGGCGGTTTTCCGGCGTTGAAGGCTTGGGTGGGATCTTGTGGGCGAGTGACGATATTCGGCAGTTCCTGTCAAGACTGTCAGGTAGACAAAAGAGGCATCAGAAAAACCAGCTACCTACTTGAAGTCGTTGCGATCTCCTGAAACACTCTGACGCATCGTAATGTTGTCCGGGGTTTGTCCCCGGTTGGGAGATTTACAACATGAGACGTTTCATTTTCGCATTCACGACAGGTGTTCTTCTGGTAACCGCTCCTGCAGCTTTTGCTCAAACGGTGGGTTTCGCCGAAGCGATCAAGATACTATCCGCAAGTTGCGGTCAGGACATCGAAAAATATTGCAAGTCAGCAACTCTGGCAAATAACGGCATCGGCAAGTGCCTGCAGGAGAACCAGGCCAAGGTATCTCAGAAGTGCAACGCTGATCGTGCAGTGGTTGCTTCCCTTATCCAGGAGCGTCTTGCAGCCCAGGCTGCTGCTCCCAAAATCTGCGACAGGGACGCAGCTCAATATTGCAAGGGCGTGAAACAGGGAGCCGGTCACATCCTGCGCTGCCTGCTCAAGGCACAGCCTTCCGTCAGCGCGAAATGCAACACCGCCATCGACCTGGCCGGATACCGCTAACACCTGTTTTGGAGACTTTCGATGAACAAGATTTTTCTTGCCGGTGTTTCGGCCGCCTTCCTTGCTGTTTCCGCGTCCGGCGTCTTTGCGCAAACAAAGCTGAGTCGCAACGAAATCATCAACTCCCTGCAGGGTGCTCAGCAGGAAGTCGATGTCAGCGCTGACGAACTGCAAAAAGCGGCGTTTGAAAACATCCAGAAATATCCTGGGGCCAATTCTCCGGGGAACCTGCCGCTTTGGGACAAGCTGGCCTCCTTGCGCCAGTTCAACGTGGAAATCACCTTTGATCTGAATTCAGCGCGCATTCGGCCCGAGTCCTATGAAACTGTTGGCCTGATCGCGGACGCTTTGCACACACCCTATCTGCAGGGGCAGACCTTCTTCATCGTTGGGCACACGGATGCAACGGGTACGCGCGAATACAATCTCGAGCTGTCGATCAAACGCGCAAAGTCGGTACGTGAAGCTTTGGTGACCACGTTCCAGGTGCCAGGTGAATATCTGAAGGCCGTCGGTCTTGGAGAAGAACAGCTTCGCGACCCGTCCAAGCCCGATTCAGGCATCAACCGCCGTGTACAGCTGATCAACGTCGGTTACAGATAAGTCAGTTATTCTTGATTGGCATCGACTGCTCCCGGGTCACCGGGAGCGGTTTCTGTTTATTGTTCCCGAATCCGGAACAGCCCTTTTCCAAAAACTGAGCTTCTGAACCGGGCGCTGCGGCTTATCTTCGAAAAGTCATCAATATTTGTCTGATGGAGGTACCCGAATGCCGGAGGCAATCATTCCGCCTGTGTTCTTGGCCCATGGCGCGCCGACCCTGGCGCTTGACGAGACTGCAGCCAACCGGTTTCTGACGCGCTTTGCCGAGCACCAGTCGACGCCAAAATCGATTCTGATCCTTTCCGCGCATTGGGAAACGGACGGATTGAAACTCTCCGCACCTGGGCCCTTGCGCACGATCCATGATTTCCGAGGCTTTCCTGCGCCGCTTTATGAAATCACTTACCCGGTCAGTACAAACGAAGATCAGGTCGATGAAGCTGCGAAGCTACTCGAAAAGAGTGGGTATGACGTGGAGTTGGACAGTTCCTGGGGATTGGATCACGGTGCCTGGGTGCCCTTGTCGCTCGCCTATCCGAAGGCAGACATCCCCGTGACGGCCCTGTCACTGCCCCGTGGAAGCACCCCGGCATCGGTTCATGCCTTGGGACAAGCCCTTTCCTCACTTAAGGAAAGAGGTGTTCTGATTGTCGGTTCCGGGAGCACCACGCACAATCTGCGCGAAATTCGCCCGCAAGGATCGGAGGCCGAGGATTGGGCGAAGGGCTTCGACGATTGGTTGGACGAAGGCTTGAATTCGGGCTCAATCGACTATTTCGGTGATCTGGCAAATGCACCTGACTTTCGCCGTGCCCATCCGACTGACGAACATCTGCTGCCGCTGTTCTTCGCGTTCGGGGCAGGTGGTTCGCAAGCGCGCCCCAACCTGCTGCACCGGAGTTATGAATACGGCACGCTCAGCATGAGCTACTTCCGTTTCGCAGCCTAGGTCAAATCATGGCTGTCGGTTTTACGAGGATGAGCGTTAGGAGCCTTTGTCGCCTGTCAAGGCGGCGGCGGCCCGCGCAATGATCTGCCGGGCGACGTCGGTCTTGTCCATCTGTGGCCAGTCTTCGACCCCGTCCTTGCTGACAAGGCGAACTGTGTTGGCGTCTCCACCCATGATGCCGGTTTCAGGGCTGACATCATTGGCGATGATCCAGTCAGCCTTCTTGCGCTCCAGCTTGGAGCGGGCGTTTTGAAGCAGGTTCTGCGTTTCGGCTGCAAATCCGATCAAGAGATCCGGCCGCAATGATGTGTGGTGGCCGATGGTTGCCAGAATATCCGGGTTTTCAATCAGATTGAGGGCGGGTGGTTTGCCGCTGCCATCCTTTTTGATCTTCTGCGCCCCTTCAGATGCCATGCGCCAGTCCGCGACGGCAGCTGCCATGATGACGATGTCCGCGGGAAGATGGCTTTCCACCGCCTTCAGCATGTCTGCAGCCGATTCCACCGGCACCACAGTGATGTTGGCCGGGTCAGGCAGTTCGACCGGACCGGAAACAAGCGTCACTCGCGCACCTGCGGCATAGGCGGCTTCAGCAAGGGCATGCCCCTGCTTGCCGGAAGAACGGTTGGCGATGTAGCGCACGGGGTCGATAGGCTCGTGCGTCGGGCCGGAGGTGATCAGAACGTGTCTGCCGGCAAGGGGCAACTCTCCGGCTTCGGCCCTCTGGTCGCGCAACACCGCTTCTGCCGCAGCGACGATTTCCAGCGGTTCACTCATTCGGCCGACACCGGCTTCACCCTTCTCCGCCATTTCTCCCGAGGCCGGGCCGACAAAACGGATCCCACGTTTCTGAAGCGTTTCCAGATTGCGAACCGTTGCCGGGTTTTGCCACATTTTCGGGTTCATGGCCGGAGCTGCAAGAACTGGTTTGTCTGTTGCAAGAAGGACTGCGGTGGCCAGATCGTCTGCAATGCCGTGAACCATCTTGGCCATTAGATTGGCCGTGGTGGGCGCAATCAGGATCAGGTCATGGTCCCGCGCCAGGCGTATATGCCCGACATCATGCTCCGCTTCCCGGTCGAACAGGTCGGTGAATACCTTTTCGGCAGCCAATGCACCAACCGCAAGCGGGGTAACGAATTTCCGCGCCCCGGACGTCATGACCGGTACAACCCGGGCGCCGCGCTCCTTCAGACGGCGGATCAGGTCCAACGACTTGTAGGCCGCGATCCCGCCGCTGATGATCAGTACGATTTCCTTGCCGTTCAGCATCGTGTCAATGGATCCATGGCCTTAACTAGCAGCCCACCGAGGGCGGCGGTTCCGATCGCGATCAGAATCCTGTCCGGAAGTCTCTGGGTGCCGGAGAAATCACCTGCGTGCCCTGACCGGTGATCTGATAGACGGAAAGGCCGCGCTCGTTGAGTCCATTGGATTGGAAGCGGAACAGTCCGTCAATACCGATAAAGCCGTCGCGGTTGGTCAGGATACTTTGCTGGAAGCGCTGCGGTCCTGCGGAACGGATCAGGCCTGCTGCGAGCGTCACGCCGTCATAAACAAGACTGGCATTGCGCGGCGGTCGTGCTCCGTAAGTGCTCTGATAGCGTTGTGCGAAGGCCTGGAAACCCTTGTCTTCCGGCCCGGCGAACCAGGCGCCTGCAAGCACGGGGTTGTTCTTGATCTGTGGCGTGTCCCACTGCCCGGAGCCAAGCAGCTTGACCTGACCGAGATTGGCACCCTGACTGACAAGGGTTTGGACAACCTGGGCCGGAACGGTCCCGCCAGCCGGCAGAAACAACGCATCGACATTGTTGAGAACGGATTTCAGCGCGGAGGTCTTTGCGATCAGGTCCGACGTGTCTGAGCCGCTCGTCTTGTATCGCTGAATGGTGGCGATCCGTCCACCACCGCGCCCGACCTCCTGGCGAAACGCCGCTTCCACGACAGCACCATAGGCTCCTTCGGGAACCAGAGCTGCGTAGGAGCTCTTCTGCTGGCTGTTGGCGTAGCCGACGATCCGTTTGACATCGCTTTCCGGCAGGAAGCTCAGGAGATAGACGCCCCGTGCCGCGACGGATGTATCGGTTGAAAACGCAATTACCGGAACGCCAGTGGCCCGTGCAGCGGTGGCGGCGCCCGAAACGGCTTGCGAAAAGACAGGCCCGAGGATCAGTTCAGCGCCTTCCGAAATTGCGGCTTGTGCCGCAGCCCGGCCACCTTCGGCGGTGCCGCCAGTATCCTTGACCAGCAGCTGAACATCCGCATTGGGGAAGTTCTGCAGGGCAAGGGACGCGGAATTCTTGAACACGGTGCCGATAGAGGCATTGCCGCCACTGCTGGTCAGCGGCAACAACAATCCAACCCGCACGCTACCTGTGCCGATCACCTCGCCGGTGACCTGGGGCTGTGCACCCGGCTGGATCTGCTCGCCCGGATAGGAGCCGAGCGTCGATCCCATGCAGCCTGCAAGCAGCATCGTGCCGACACCCGCAAACGCTGTTTTCAAAAAGACGCGTCTGCGCTGTTGATCTGTTTTGCCCCGCATTGCACTTGCCATTTTTGTCAATCCACCCATTGGCAAAGACTTACGTATTCGTTGTGCACATGTCCAGTTTTAGTGGCATTTCAGTGGCATATCTGTTTGATGATCGGTGAATTTACCTTGCAACAGTTGCATTGTGCGGCTAGCGCAAGGAGGCAGATCCCTCACCCTTGCGGGAATTCTGGAATGCTCAAGGAGGCTTTATGGGGACCGACACCGCAGCGTCACAAGCGGAGAAAAATCGCTACAGCCTGTCGGAACACGTCTTCTCGGCCCCAAATCTGGAGCCGGCGCTATACATTGTTTCAACCCCGATCGGCAATTTGGGTGACATCACTGTCCGGGCGCTTGAGACGCTTGCCGCAAGCAGCGTGATCGCCTGTGAGGATACGCGGGTTACCTCAACCCTGACGCAGAAATTTGGTCTCAAGACCCCTCTGTTGGCCTACCACGAGCACAATGCGGACAAGCAGCGGCCCAAAATTCTTGCCGAACTCACCGAAGGCCGGCCTGTGGCTCTGGTTTCCGATGCGGGCACGCCCCTGGTATCCGATCCGGGCTACCGCCTTGTGCGTGACGTCGTGGCGGAAGGTTTCAAAGTCATCCCGATACCGGGGGCTTCCGCGCCGCTTGCAGGACTTGTCGCTTCCGGACTGCCGAGCGACACGGTTCTGTTCGCTGGTTTTCTGCCCCAGAAAGGTGGACCAAAAACAAGACGTCTCGAGGAACTGGCCAAAATTCCATCCACGTTGATCTTCTTTGAATCTCCGCATCGCACCGGTGCAACGCTGGAAGTGATGGCCGAAGTCCTGGGGGGCGACCGCGAAGCCGTGGTGGCGCGCGAACTCACCAAACGTTTTGAAACCTTCGAACGCGGCACGCTTACCCACCTTGCTGAGCGATTTGACGGTCAGCAGGTCAAAGGCGAAATCGTTATTCTGATTGGTCCGCCCGACGACAAGCCGGAAGCAGAAGCTTCGGACCTGGATACCCTGTTGAAAGAGGCGCTTGCGGATATGCCGGTGAGTGCGGCCGCAAAGAAAGTATCAAAGGCAACCGGGCTGGATCGCAACGAAGTTTATAAAAGAGCCCTCGACCTGAAATCGGGAGACGGCTGACGATGGGCAAGACCAAGTCTGCTGCTGCCGATAAACGCCGGCGCGCGTATGCTCAGGGTCTTTCGGCGGAGACCTGGGCCGCCTGGTATTTGCGCCTGACCGGTTGGCGCATTTTAAAACACCGCTACAAGACCAAGGTTGGCGAAATCGACCTGATTGCCAAACGGCGGAAAACAGTTGCATTTGTCGAAGTCAAGGCCAGGAAGTCCCGCCGGGCCGCGTTGGAAGCCGTCACACCGGCCAGCCAGAAACGTATTTCCAGGGCGGCAAAAATCTTTGTTGCCCAGCATCCGAAGGCAGGATTTTACACCTTGCGTTTCGATGTGATCGTCATCCGTCCCTGGGCTTTGCCGGAACGGATTGCAAATGCATTTGACGCTTGGGATTAGAGCGCAGCCAGTGAATGTGTTCCAGCTCCGACTGTGGTCAAATTTTCCCCGCCACTGGACAAAGCGGTACCGCCAACGCATATCTGGACCAATCGTTCCATAGCGTTTCGTGAAAATATTGACACAGGAAGCATCATGGTTCGCGTTGAAATCTGTGATTTCAGGCAGCGATGGGTGATTCGGTCTTTTCACGAGGTGCTTTAAAACCCCCTGAGCGCGAAACGCGCCCCCGCCGGGAGTCGCCTTATGGCTTTGAAAGTTGCGGTCCAGATGGACCATATCTCCTCCATCAACATCGCCGGCGACAGCGCCTTTGCCATGATGCTGGAAGCGCAGAACCGAGGTCATGAGCTGTATCACTACACACCCGAACGCCTCGCACAGCGGGGTGACGACGTGTTTTGCGCGCTGGAGCCGATTGAAGTGCGCGACGAAAAAGGCAACCACTTCACGCTTGGCGAAAAGCAGCGCACGGATATGCGCGAGATGGACGTGGTGTTGATGCGCCAGGATCCGCCTTTCGATCTGGCCTATATCGCGGCCACTCACATTCTGGAAAAAATCCATCCCGATACACTGGTGGTCAATGATCCGGCTTCCGTCCGAAATGCGCCGGAAAAGCTGTTCGTGACCGAATTTGCCGATCTGATGCCGCCAACCCTGATCACCAAGGACAAGTCGGAAATCGATCTCTTCCGCGAGGAATATGGCGACATCGTCATGAAACCGCTTTTCGGACATGGCGGCGCGGCGGTGTTCAGGGTGACCCGCGACGATCTAAATTACGGCTCGCTCTACGACTTCTTCGACGCAACTTTCCGCGAGCCCTGGGTCATCCAGCAGTTTCTGCCGAACGTGAAGCACGGCGACAAGCGCATCCTGCTGGTGGATGGAGAATTTGCCGGAGCCGTCAATCGTGTTCCGGCTGAGGGCGACCTGCGTTCCAACATGGTGCGTGGTGGCGCTCCCACCGACAGCGACCTTAGCGACCGCGAACGGGAAATCTGCGCGCGCCTCGGCCCGTCCCTGCGCGAAAAAGGACTCATTCTGGTCGGCATCGACGTCATCGACGGTCGTCTGACTGAAATCAATGTTACCGCTCCGACGGGCATTCGTGCCATTCGCAATCTCGGTGGCCCGGATGTGGCGGCCATGGTCTGGGATGTGCTGGAAAACAAGGCGAAACGCTAAGCCTATAAACCTTCAGGCAAAAAAAACCTCCGCGCGGGGCACGGAGGTCAGAAGTTTGTGCTTAGACAATGCAACAGAGGGCCTAAACGGCAGCCTCTGTTTGGTAAAACCCGCATAGGATGTTCTTCTTCCAGAAAAAAGTTGGAAACTGTGGTCGAGGCGCCACAGGTTTTCAGCCGATTTTGGGAAATGCACAAAAATTTCAACAAGTTATGAAAGTTCAATTTTTGAATCTTTTTTGTAAAAAAAATCGCGAGCCCTGACAAAAATACGAAAGACCGCTCGCCCGAAACGGGAAAGCGGTCTCTTGCAGCGGTTCCGGAAATGCGTCTGTCCGGTTGTTGCCTGTCTTATTCGGCGGCTTCCGTCTTGATGACGCCGCGGCGGATCTGGTCTTCCTCGATCGATTCAAACAGGGCCCGGAAATTGCCTTCGCCGAAGCCTTCATCGCCCTTGCGCTGAATGAACTCGAAGAAGATCGGTCCGATCACGGTTTTTGAGAAGATCTGCAGAAGGATCTTTGTCATGCCGCCATCAATCACGCCTTCGCCGTCAATCAGGATACCGTGGCGTTTCATGCGGTCGATCGGTTCGTCATGTCCGTTCACCCGGTCGCGAGACATTTCGTAATAGGTTTCCGGCGGGCCCGGCATGAATCTCAACTCGTTCGCCGCGAGCTTGTCGGTGCTGTCGTAGATATCGTCCGTACCAACGGCGATATGCTGGATGCCCTCACCGTTATACTTCTTCAAATACTCCTCGATCTGGCTGGTATCGTCCTTGGACTCGTTCAGCGGTATGCGGATCTTGCCGCAGGGGCTGGTGATTGCCCGGCTGACCAGTCCGGTGATCCGTCCGTCGATGTCGAAGAAGTGGATCTGCTTGAAATTGAAGAGATCGCGGTAAAAGTCCCACCACTTGTCCATGTTGCCGCGATAGACATTGTGCGTCAGATGATCGAGATAGTAGAAACCGACGCCTTCCGGCTTCGGATCAATCTCGCCCAGCCAGTCAAATTCCGCGGAATAGGCAGAGCCTTTGTCGCCATAGGTGTCCACGAAGTACAGCAGTGAGCCGCCAATTCCGACAATTGCAGGCACGTCCAGGGTCTTGTCGTTGCCCTCATATGGCGTGGCTCCCCGTGCCACCGCATACTGATAGGCCTTGTCGGCATCGACCACACGCCAGGCCATGGCCGGAGCACACGGTCCGTGCGTTTCAACGAAAGCCATGCCGTGGCTGCCGGGTTCCGCGTTCAGCACATAGGTGACATCGCCCTGCCGGTAGAGGGTGATGTTCCTGGTCCTGTGCTTCGCGACCGGCACAAAACCCATCTTGCGAAAGAGGGTGTCCAGTTTCTCCGGTTCCGGATGGGAGAACTCGACAAATTCAAAACCATCGGTCCCTGCCGGGTTTTCCGATGTGATTTGGGCAGGTGGCGCGTTATGCGGAAACGGTCCCAAGGCTTATCCTCCTTCTGAAACAAGATTGTTGAAGACAGAATGCCGGGGATCATGCGCAGGGTGTGTGCAATCCACGTGATTTCGCGTAAGCTTATGCACATATTGTGTGGTTTATTCGGAAATGACGCATGTCAATTGCGCTGGATAGCTTTGATGTAAAACTCCTTGCGGCCTTGCAGGAAAATGCCGCATTGACCAATGCCGAGCTGGGGGAGGTGATCAGCCTGTCCGCCAGTCAAGTTTCACGCCGCCGTCAGAAGCTGGAGGGGGCCGGGGTCATTCGGCGCTACAGGGCGGCTTTGGACCCCGAAGCACTAGGTTTGACGGTAACGGCCTTTGTCGGTGTCACGCTCGGGGCGCATAGCAAGGAAAATGCCCGCAAGTTCCGAAACATGGTCACTGCCATGCCGCAGGTGCAGGAGGCCCACACACTGACCGGTGATGTTGATTACATGCTGAAAATCGTGGTTCCGGACCTCAAGACACTCAGCCACATCATTAATGACGAACTGTTGCCGCAGGAGGCGGTTCAAAACGTGCGCTCTTCAATCGCCATGGAAACGCTGAAGGACGACAATTTGCTGCCGCTTGGCCGCTAGTGCGGTGAATTTGAAATTCAGCTCATGAATGCGGCATGCTCCAAAGCGAACTTCAGATGCGAGTGACTAGAAGCCGAAAACCTTCAGGAGATCCGACCAGAAGTCATCCCGGAGCCCCGAAAGATCCGGTGCGGCGCTGCCTTGCGTATCTACCAGGCAAATGTCCGCCCACCCCTTTTCAGCTGATAGCAGACAGGTTGCGTCACCCCGGGTGTCCTCAGCCAGGAAGAGCCTGGTCCCGGCATGGGTTTTGTGAATGAGAACCGGGTTTTCAAGCGTTTCGGTCGAGGTAAAGACATAGGTCGGATACTCAGACCCCTGCGGCAGACCGCGATCCTGCACGGCGTGAATGACCAGATCCTCGTTTGAGGGCGTGATAGCGCCGGTTGCGGACGTTTTGCGGGAAAGCGTTGTTCGAAACGCGTGCAGTTTCCCCGTCGAGCTCTCACCCGCCGAGGCGAGGGAATTCTGATAGCTGGAGACCTGCTGCTCGTCGATGATTTTCGAATAGCTGTCCGGATTTTCATCGGACAGAAACGCATGGGCAGGGGTAACGATGGCAAGGCATGCCATCAAGACAGGAAACACGGATGAGAACTTCAAAACACCAAATTCCTGATCGGCATAGCCGCTAGGCACAGTGGGTTAAGGGCGACGACGAAAAACTGTACGCAAATGTAACGCAAACTTGCGCTGCTTGTAGAAATTCCCATTTGATAGGGCAATTGTGATTTGCCCTTCTAGGGGCGGTATGTGGGAGCCAATTGATGTTTGACGCTAAATCCTTGCTGGATCAGTTTCTGGGTGGCCAGTCTGGCAACCAAAGTGGCAGCCGAGGTGGTGCAACCGCTGCACAACGCGGCGGATCGGGCGATCTGCTGTCGCAAGGCAAGGATTTTCTGTCGTCACAAGGCGGAGGACTCGCGCTTGGTGGCCTTGCAGGTCTGATGCTCGGGACCAAGTCTGGTCGCAAAATCGGCAAGAAAGCCGTGACTTATGGTGGCCTCGCACTGGTTGCCGGTCTCGCCTACAAGGCCTATCAGGGCCATAAGGCCAATCAGCAAAACGCTCCGCGCCCGCAATATCCGCAGGATGAGCCGATCCCGTTGGAAGCTCCGCGTGGAACGGCGTTTGACCCGGCGCAGCAGCCTGGCGGTGAAAACCAGTTCGCCGTGGCACTTCTGACCGCGATGATTGCGGCCGCCAAGGCGGACGGCCATATCGACCGTGAGGAGCAAGACCGGATTTTCGAAAAGATCGACGAGGCAGGTCTCGACAGTGAGGCAAAGGCCTTCCTGATGGATGAATTGCGCTCGCCACTCGATCTTGACAAGGTTGTTGCCTTCGCGAGTTGCCCGGAAACCGCAGCCGAGATTTATGCCGCCTCGCGTTTGGCCATCGACCCGGACCATCCGGCGGAAAGAGCCTATCTGCAAATGCTTGCAGCGCGCCTCGGACTGGAACCCGGCCTGATCGACGAAATCGAACTGGCCGTGCGTGAAGCTGAAATGGCTGGTTGACCGGTCCGGCAGAACGTTCTGATTGAAAACTTCCCGATCCCGGCCTCATCTTGCAGGCCGGGATCTTTCAGTCAGGTTGGAGCGGGCTTTCTTCGGAGAACTTAATCCGGCTTGGGGCCGACATATTGCGATGCCGGCCGGATCAGTTTGCCGGTTTGCTGCTGTTCCAGCACATGTGCACACCAGCCTGGAGTTCGGCCGGTGGCAAAGAGCGGTGTAAACAGGGACCGGTCGATGCCGATCGCATCGAGCAAGACAGCTGTGTAGAATTCCACATTGGTGTCAAGAGGTCGGTCAGGCTTGGCGCGTTTGAGCGCTGCAAGCGCCTCATTTTCGATGTTTTCAGCCAACTGTACTTTCGGGTTTTCCGATCCAAGCAGCTGCAAACCGGCTTTCAGCACGTCGGCGCGCGGGTCTCGCGTTCGATAGATCCGATGGCCGAAACCCATCAGCCTTTCTTTCCGGTCCAACGCATCCGTAATCCATGCGGCGGCGTTTTCCGGCTGGCCGATAGCATCGATCATGTCGAGAACCGGACCGGGAGCACCACCGTGTAGCGGGCCGCTCAACGCGCCCATGGCACCCAGAATGGCCTGTTTCATGTCAGCCTGAGTTGATCCGATAACGCGTGCCGTGAACGTGGAGGCATTCAGGCCATGGTCCAGAATGGTCACCAGATATCGATCGAGTGCATCGGAATACCCAGATGGCTGGATGTCTCCGACGAGCATGCGTAGCAGATCGACTGCGGTTGTAAGGCCTGCGTCAGGAGCAATCGGCTTCAGACCTGTCGCGATCCGGTGGGAGGCTGCCAGGAATACAGGCAAGGCACCGCTGATGGCGATCGGGGCCGGCAGATCCTTGTTCAGGACAAGTGCCGCGAGACCAAGTTGCATGCGCTCGTAAACGTCAAGGGAACTTGAAGCACCTTCTAGAAGAGGGACAACGTCGAATGCCGTCATCCTTGCATCGCCAAAGGCCCTAGCCATGGAGGCTGCGTCGGTGAAGCCGAAGTCCTGCCACAGATGCATGACTGCGTCTTCAAAGGAAACGACACCGGCAAGGTCTTCTATTTTCCTGCCACGCAGGATCAGGACACCGTTTTGACCGTCGACGTCACTTAAACGGGTTGTGGCTGCAACGACACCTTCCAGACCTGCGGTCGGATCCGGAAGCATCTGAGCGGGATTTGGCGCTTCGGTCATGGTCATCTCCTTCTTTGGTTTGCGTCAGATAGAAAGAAGGCATTGCCTTGATCAATGTTGATAAATAAAATCAACCTATGAGCACTCCAATCTTTCTTTCTGCCCGGGAGGCCGCCGCGGAGCTCGGTGTTCAGCCGGCCACTCTCTATGCCTATGTTAGTCGGGGGTTGATTTCCTCGGTTGCGGGACCGGGAAAAAAGCGCCGCTACGACGCAGCGGATGTCCGTCGACTGAAAGGCCGCAAGGCCGCTGAAGATCACGCGGGGTCCCGGCCTCTGACCGGAGATCCGGTGCTTGAAACCGAGCTCACGCTGATTGCCGAGAACGGCCCTGTTTACCGCGGACGTTTGGCGAGAGATCTTGCGGAAACCTCGACACTTGAAACGGTTGCGACGCTGCTATGGGACTCTGACAAAGATCCATTTGCCGACAATGTACCCCTCAGCCCGCCTGCGCTTCCCTCGGGTCTGGCCGCTCTGGACAGGCTGATGATGGCGCTGGCAGCCTGGCCGTTGCAGGACAGGGCCGCATTTACACTTGCGCCCAGACTGCTTCAGATCAAGGGCGCGGCGCTCCTTCGTTATGGGGTCGCGGCGCTTCTTGACCAGGAACCGGTGGCAATACCGATCCACACTCAGATTGCCAATGCATATGGCGCGTCGGCGGCTGCAAAGAACCTGATCCGCTCCGCACTGGTTCTGTGCGCAGATCATGAACTCAATACAAGTGCTTTTGCTGCGCGGTGTGCCGCGTCGACGCGTGCACCACTTCACGCAGCATTGCTCTCCGGTCTCGGTGCCTTTGCCGGCCCGCGTCATGGCGTGGCTCCCGATAGGGCGACAGCCTGGCTCTCGCAGATCAAATCCGAGACTGATATCGAGATTGTGTTGTCGGATCGTCTGGGCCGGGGTGAGGCCCTTCCCGGGTTCGGTCACTCCATCTATCAGGGACGGGACCCGCGCGCCGATTGCCTTATCGATATGTTGCAGCGAACGGAAAACGGACACCCGTTCGTGGACCGTCTTCCGGCGCTGATGGCGGCAGCAAACGACCTGTTCGACCTGCCACCCAATGTCGACTTTGCCTTGGCAGCAATTCAGAGAACCTATGACCTGCCCAAAGATGCCGGCAAGGTCATCTTCTGTGCCGGGCGGATGACCGGCTGGATCGCACATGCGTTGGAACAATATGCCGCCCATGAAAAAATCCGGCCAAGGGCGGCTTACGTGGGCGAACGTCCGGGATAACACACACCCATGTGCACCCGTTGCACGAAAAGGTTGATTTCTGCCGCCCCTCACCACTAACGTTCGACCTTAAAGGCTTGAGACTGGGGGAGAAACGGGTGGCAGGCATTGTTGAACATGTCGCCAAGGTGTTGCTGCCCGTCCTGATATGCGTGCTGCTGGGCTATGGTCTGTTGCTCGTCAAAACGCAATTCGACACCAGACTTTATGGATCTCCTGTCTCCAATGTCGGCAGCGTGGACTGGCCTGTGGCAACGCTCGCCTTTGGCTCGGAAGGGGCATCGGTGACGATCGGGTTCATCGCCGTCATTGGCGAGCATCATCATCCTGCTCTGCTTCATGCCACCATCAGCCATCACATACCTGCCCGTGGGGTGTTATCAGGCAGAACAGGCACCGGGTGTGACAGGGTTTATTCTGGTTTCAACTTTGCTGACACTTGTCACGTTGCCGATTGTTCTGACCTATTGGGCAACGGGACCGGCAATGGTCATGTTCAGGTAGTCACAGGCTTCAGCCAAATGGGGGATATCAGGTGGAAGTAATTTTCGGACATGTCGTCAATGTCATGCTGCCCGTGTTGCTTTGTGTGCTGCTCGGTTACGGGCTGGCGTTCTTCAAGGCACCTTTCGACACGAAAATGTTCGGAAAACTTGTCTCCAACGTTGGTTATCCCACGCTGATACTCGCGCATCTTGCCAAGGAGCATATTCAGCTCGGCACCTTCCTGACGGTTCTGGGGGCGGCCGTTGGAATGATCCTGGTTTTTGCGGTCTTGGGCTTCATTGTCCTCAAGTTGTTCCGTGTTCCGATAAAAGCCTTCTGGGCACCCATGATGCTGTCCAACG
>NZ_JAILWL010000108.1 GCF_025698965.1 Roseibium sp. | reverse complement strand
GGGGTTCAAGGAAGCTGATTCCCTGGCCATTCCCGGCCATTCAATGATCGAGCCTCTCTGGCGGGGGCGCCTGGAAACCGGGACGATGTTTCTGATGGAGGGCGCGGGCAGCGTTACCCGGCAGAAGCTGTGCCGTGCGGATCTTGCAGTGGACAGCACGCTCCGCGATTTTGCCCGATCCTTCCGGAAACATCTTAAGCTCCAATAGCGCTCTTGCCTTCGGTCTTTGCCAGATCGCGCAGTTTTCTTCGGATGATCTTGCCGGTGGTGGTCATCGGCAGTGACTCGACGAATTCTATTTCGCGCGGATATTCATGGGCAGACAATCGTTCGCGAACAAAATCGCGGATGGTTTCTTCCAATTGAATGTCGGCTTGCTGCCCTTCTTTCAAAACGACGTAGGCCTTCACGATTTCGGTTCGCAATGCGTCCGGTTTGCCAACAGCCGCAGCCAGCGCGATTGCCGGATGTTTGATCAGGCAATCTTCGATTTCTCCCGGACCGATGCGGTAACTTGCCGAGGTGATGATATCGTCGTCTCGGCCGACAAATTGCACATAGCCGTCTTCGTCCATGACACCCTGATCACCGGTGATCATCCAGTCGCCAACGAATTTGTCCCGTGTCGCATCCGGTTTATTCCAATATTCGAGAAACATGACGGGATCGGGTCGTTTGATGGCGATTTGTCCGAGCGTTTCAGCAGCAACCGGCATGCCCGCATCATCAATGATCGCAACCTCATGGCCAGGTGTGGCCTTGCCGATAGCGCCGGGCAGGGTGACACCAATCTCGGCGGCGGATCCCAGTACGGCATTGCATTCAGTCTGTCCGTAGAATTCGTTGACGGCAAAGCCGAATTCTTCGGCGAACCAGTCATAGGTCTCCCGGCCCAGGGATTCACCAGCAGATCCGACGCTGCGCCAGTTCAATTGAAATCGCTGTCCCGTCCTGTCGACGGAACGCAGCATTTTCAGGGCGGTCGGCGGAATGAAAGCGTTGCGGATTGCCTGTTTTTCCAAAAGGTGGAAGGCGAATTCCGGATCAAACTTCTTGGAGGCGTAGGAAACAACGGGCACGCCGAGCGCAAGCGAGGGGAACAAGGCATTCAACAAGCCGCCCGCCCAGGCCCAATCGGCAGGCGTCCAAAGCAGGTCGCCCTCTTTTCCAAGAAAATTCTGGGAAAGTTCAATTCCCGGCATATGACCGATCAGGACCCGGTGACCATGCAGAACGCCTTTTGGTTGGCCCGTCGTGCCGGACGTGTAGATCATCAACGCCGGGTCGTCTGGCGAAGTGTTCAATGTCTGAAATTCGTCCCTTGCCTTTGAGAGCAGGTCATCGAAGGAGCCAACGCCGGTTTCAGGCCCGTCGACGGAAATGATGAGATTGAGACCAGGAAGCTCTTCGCGAATTTCGGCAAGTTTCGTCAGGCCGGCCGCGTCGGTCACCAGTACCTTGGCACCGGAATCGGACAAGCGGTATCGAAGCGCTTCCAGCCCGAAAAGTGCAGCCATAGGCACTGCGATGGCACCGAGTTTGTAGGCAGCAAGATGGGCAATTGCCGTTTGCGGGATCTGCGGTAACAGCAGGGCAATCCTGTCGCCACGTCGAACTCCCAGGCCTTCAAGGGCATTGGCGAACCGATTGGCAGCACGGTTCAAGATCCGATGGGTCCAGTTCTGATGGGATCCATCAGCTAGCACATGTCGAATGGCCAGTCTGTCAGGATCCCGGGTCGCCCAGCGGTCGCTGACGGCTTCTGCCATGTTGAAACCGGCGGGAAGGGACCAGTTAAAGCTCTTGTTCAGCGTGGCGTAATCGCTGGCGGGCTGCAGCATTGGGCAATTCCGGGGTTAATTTTTAGGGACTCACTTGCGAGCCAGAGGGTGCGCACTTTCCACGAGAGCCCGCAGACGTTCATCCAGAACATGCGTGTAGATCTGCGTGGTGGAAATATCTGCATGACCGAGCAGCTGCTGCACAACGCGCAGATCTGCGCCGTTCTGCAAGAGGTGGGACGCAAAGGCGTGACGCAACACATGCGGTGATATTTTTGCGGCATCGAGGCCTGCGGACCGTGCGAGATCTTTCAATTCGCGCGCAAAATGCTGACGGGTCAGGTGCCCGCTGTCACCATGAGACGGGAACAGCCAGGGGCTCGTTTCATAGGCACCTTCTGCCGCACGCAGGCCGACATAGTCCTTCATTGCGCTTTGTGCAGCGTGCGACAGCGGCACCAGGCGTTCCTTGCCTCCCTTGCCCTTGATTTCAATCAGCCGGGCGTCCCGCATGGCTGCTGAGACCGGAAGGGCAACGAGTTCCGAAACCCGTAATCCGGTGGCATAAAGTACCTCGATCAGCGTGTACATGCGCTGCGCCCGCAGTCGGGCAGCCGTACTTTTCTGGGCTTTCAGGGTTTCTACCCGGGCGGTCTCTATGAGCGTGTCGACGTCTTCCATCGACAGCACCTTCGGCAGACTGCCCCGTTTTTTGGGGGCAGACAGGGTACGGGTCGGGTCGTCCTCTCGACTGCCTTCCGAATAGAGGAACTTGTAAAACTGTTTCAGGGCAGACAGACGCCTGGCTTGCGACGTTTCGGCAAATCCACGGCGCGTGAGATCGCTCATATAGGCGGAGATGTCATCGGACAGAGCGGCGGCAAGTTTTGTTTTGCCTAGAAATCCTGAGAAGTCCTCGAGGTCTCGGCGGTAACTTTCAAGAGTGTTTTCAGCAGCTCCGCGTTCTGCGGCCAACATTTCCAGAAAGTTCTCCAGATCAAAACCGGTTGCCATATCGCGCTCTAACGGCCAAAGCCATCCTTCTTCACCCGCACGGTAATTTCTCTTTCACGCGGTTCGACGAGATTCGCCAGAGCATAAATTGCGCCATAGCCAAGAGCGCCCAGCAAAACAAGCACAATCAACAGGCGGGTCAGGGTTGGCACGAGACATCTCCCGGTGGCGAATCGGATACCGGATTGTTTCAACAAGCCGGGACCGGCGCAAGCCACAGGATCCTGGCGTACTCTTGAGTTCCCCCGTGCCTTTTCCGTCGAATATGCTACAACGCCGCCATGACGCAGAACGATAAGAAGCGGAACGCGGAAATGGAAACCGCAGCCATGAAAGCCAATTCTGTTGACCTCGCCCGGCTGGTTCAAGCTCTCGGGCACCGGTCAATCGTGCTTGTCGGCATTATGGGTTGTGGCAAGTCAACGGTGGGCAAGAGGCTTGCGCAGCGGTTGGGCCTTGAATTTATTGATGCAGATTCCGAAATTGAACGCGCGGCCAACATGACCGTGGCAGAAATCTTCGCAGAACATGGTGAACCTTATTTTCGCAGTGGTGAAGAGCGTGTTATCGCCCGCTTGCTCGGTGAGGGGCCGCAGGTCCTGGCGACCGGCGGTGGTGCGTTCATGAGTGAGGCGACGAGAACCGAAATCACCGAACATGGCTTGTCCCTGTGGCTCAAGGTGGATTTTGAAACGGTGATGGCGCGCGTGCGCCGGAGGTCGACGCGTCCCCTTCTGCAAAATCCCGACCCGGAAGGCACGATGAGAAAACTGATGGCTGAGCGAGAACCGGTCTATGCGCAGGCAGCCTTGACGGTGACGTCCAAGGATGTCCCGCACGAAGCGGTGGTCGACCAGATCGTCATCACCATGGCGGATTATCTCTTTCAAGATGAGGAATTAACCTCCTCACAAACCTCGAATTCCTGATTTCAAAAAGCGTGAAGCATGGCAGATACGATCGTTGCAGAACCCATTTCCGAGGAACAAACCGTCCGGGTCGACCTGGGTGCGCGCAGCTATGACATCGAGATCGGCCGGGGGTTGATGCAAGCTGCCGGTTCGCAGATTGCTGCAGTTCTTCCCGGTTCACGTCTGGCAGTCGTTGCCGATGAAACCGTCGCCGGGCTGCATCTGGAAACCTTTACCGACAGTCTTTCCGCAGCGGGCCTGGATTACACGGTGCTCACGGTTCCCGCCGGTGAAAGTACCAAGTGCTTCAGTCAGTTCGAGCGTTTGTGCGATGAGGTCCTGGATGCCCGGTTGGAGCGTGGAGATGCTGTTGTTGCACTTGGCGGCGGTGTTGTCGGCGATCTTACCGGATTTGTTGCCTCTGCGGTCCGCCGGGGCATGGCATTCGTGCAGGTTCCGACAACCCTTCTGGCCCAGGTCGACAGTTCCGTCGGCGGCAAGACGGGGATCAATGCCCGGCACGGCAAGAACCTGATCGGTGCGTTCTATCAACCGGCCCTCGTCCTGGCGGATACCGCAGTGCTGGACACGCTTCCGCTGCGCGATTTCCGAGCGGGATATGCTGAAGTTGCAAAGTATGGGTTGCTCGGCGACGCAGAGTTTTTCGCCTGGCTGGAACAGAATTGGCAAGCGGTGTTTGCCGGTGGTCCTGAACGGGATGAGGCGGTTGCCCGGTCTTGCCAGGCCAAGGCCGATATCGTGGCCGCGGATGAGTTCGAGGCCGGAAAGCGGGCTTTGCTCAATCTGGGCCACACGTTCGGCCACGCGCTGGAAGCGGCCGTTTCATATGAAACCACGCGTCTTGTGCATGGCGAGGGCGTTTCAATCGGCATGATGCTTGCCCATGAGTTTTCGCAACGCCTTGGCTTGATCAGTGACGAGACCGTGTCCCGTGTGCACAAACATCTGACGGATGTCGGCCTCCCGGTCCGGATTCAGGAGATCCCCGGTCAGTTGCCGAAGGCAGACACATTCATGGATATCATTGCGCAGGACAAAAAGGTGAGCCGTGGAGCCCTGACCTTTGTTCTGACACGCGGCATTGGCGAGGCTTTCGTCGAAAAAGGTGTCGATCCTGCTGTCGTCTCTGACTTCCTCAAGGAGAAACTCGAAGCATGACGGAAACAGCTCTCTGGCTGGCGGTTGCCGCCATCTTTGTGCTTTTGTTCCTCTCAGGTTTCTTTTCCGGTTCGGAAACCGCGCTGACCGCTGCATCGCGCGCGCGCATGCACCAGTTGGAAAAAACCGGAGACTGGCGAGCCCGTGTCGCGAGCCGGCTGATCGCCTCCAGGGAACGGTTGATCGGTGCATTGCTGCTCGGCAACAATCTGGTGAACATTCTGGCATCGGCCCTGGCGACCAGTGTATTCCTGACCTTGTTCGGGGAGGCTGGTGTTGCGCTCGCCACACTTGTGATGACCGCTCTGGTGCTGATTTTTGCAGAAGTGCTGCCCAAGACCTGGGCCATCACCAATCCGGAACGTTTTGCGCTCGCGGTGTCACCCATCGTGCGCATTGTTGTCGCGGTGTTCGGGCCCGTCGTTGTCGGGGTGGAATGGATCGTCCGCCATCTTCTGAGGCTCGTCGGTGTCAACATCGGTGATGATGCATCGATCCTTTCAGCCCATGACGAATTGCGCGGGGCGGTTGATCTTCAGCATATCGAGGGTGGACTGGAAAAAGGGGAGCGTGACCGGCTAGGCGGACTGCTTGATCTTGCCGAACTGGAAGTTTCCGATGTCATGGTTCACCGGACCAACATGCAAGCTCTCAACGCTGATGAGAAACCGGCCAAGCTGGTAAACGCCGCTCTCGCGTCGCCCTACACAAGATTGCCGCTCTGGCGTGGTGAAAGCGATAATTTCGTCGGTGTTCTCCATGCCAAGGATCTTTTGCGCGCGCTGCACGCAGCAGGTGGTGACGAAAGCAAGATCGACATTCTGGAAATTGCCGCACCGACATGGTTCGTGCCAGATACGACCAGTCTGCAGGATCAGCTCAACGCCTTTCTGCGGCACAAATCACATTTCGCGCTGGTGGTAGACGAATACGGCGAGGTGATGGGACTGGTCACGCTCGAAGATATTCTGGAAGAAATCGTCGGCGAGATTGCCGATGAGCATGATCTGGAGTTGGAAGGGCTGCGCCCGCAGGCGGATGGTTCGGTGATCGTTGACGGTTCGGTCCCGATCCGCGATCTGAACCGCGCGGCAGACTGGAGCCTGCCGGACGACGAGGCGACAACCATCGCCGGTCTTGTAATTCACGAAGCGCGAATGATCCCCGAAGAGCGCCAGATCTTCACCTTCCACGGATTTCGTTTCACAGTGCTGCGCCGGGAAAAGAACCGCATCACCCGGCTGCGCATAATGCCGCTTGGGCAATCACGAACGCTGTCCGGTGGTGAGACGCAAAGAACGGCCGTCCAGAGTTCGCCAGCAAGCTGAACTTACGTCCGGAATTGATCGGCGAATCGGTTAATCGGCAACTTTGGCGGCACGTGGATCGGGTTCGCTGTCCGACCGGATCTCCAGAGCGAGCGCGTGAACACCGCCGGCTATTTCATCGGCCAGAAGGTCATTGATGGCGCGATGCCGTGCAACACGGTTCATGCCTTCGAATGCTGCAGCGGCAATTTGTACACGGAAATGCGTTTCGCCGCCCTCGCGCCAGCCTCCGTGGCCCCTGTGCTTTTCCGATTCGTCAATGACATTCAGGAAAACAGGCGAAAAGGCTTTGGTCAGCTTGTCGGTGATGATTTGTCTGGTGTTCATTTTTTTAACGTGGAACCGGTGTTTTCAAAGTTCAAGTCTTTAATGGCCCGACGGTGACTGATACAGTTGCTGGCTGTTCGAGTTCCGGGGAATCAGAGACCGTAAAATAGCTTTGGACACCGGATTAATGCAACGCCCTGCGGCTTGTCCGCAGTCTGACAAAATTCGAAATTCGACCGCATGAAACTGGACTCAAAAATCTTCGATGGTATCCGGGTCAAGCCGGACAAGGAGCGCGCCGCACAGGATCGCCACCCGGTTTGCGATTATCCGGGGTGTCAGCGGCCCGGGCAGCACCGGGCGCCGAAAGGCCGCGATCGGGAGGGTCAGTATTACAATTTCTGTGTCGATCATGTTCGTGAATACAACAAGTCCTACAATTACTTCGTTGGTATGGGCGACGATGACGTGCGCACGTACCAGAAGGACAGCCTGACAGGCCACCGGCCAACCTGGAAAATGGGTGTGAACAAGCAGGCTGCGGATGGGCCGGACGGGTTCGATGCCCGCTCGAGCATGCGCGGAAATGCGCAACGCAGGGCCGAGCAGGTGCGACGTCCGCGACAAAGAAAGCTACTAACGCTTGAAAAACGGTCCCTGGATGTGCTCAATCTGCCTTACACGGCTCGCGGCGATGACATCAAAGCGCGCTATAAAGAGCTTGTAAAATTGAACCATCCGGATGCCAATGGCGGTGACCGGTCTTCCGAAGACCGCCTGAGAGAGATCATTCAGGCCTACAACGTCCTGAAGAAGGCCGGTTTCCTTTGAGCGTGCAGGACCCTGCAGGCTTTCCCCAATAGACCCTTCCCGAAACATCCGGGACTGCGGAGGACTGATGACTGAGACGACGACTGCGGCTATGGCCATGCCGGACACTGAAATTTCCGTAGAAGAGGTATTTGGCTTCAAGTCCAACCTCAAGGTTCCGGCGTTCTCCACCGCATCCGAGCATGTGCCCGAACGCGATGAAGATTATCTTTTTGATCGGGCGACGACCTTGGCAATCCTTGCAGGCTTCGCGCACAATCGCCGTGTGATGGTGACCGGCTATCACGGTACCGGGAAATCGACCCATATCGAACAGGTTGCCTCCCGGCTCAACTGGCCGTGTATCCGCGTCAACCTGGATAGCCATATCTCTCGTATCGACCTTGTCGGCAAAGACGCGATCGTGATCAAGGACGGCAAGCAGGTGACGGAATTCCGCGACGGGATCCTGCCCTGGGCCTATCAGCACAATGTCGCACTGGTTTTCGACGAGTACGATGCCGGTCGTCCAGACGTGATGTTCGTGATCCAGCGTATTCTGGAATCTTCGGGCCGCCTGACACTTCTTGACCAGAGCCGTGTTATTCGCCCGCATGCAGCTTTCCGGCTGTTTGCGACGGCAAACACAGTTGGTCTGGGAGATACGTCCGGTCTCTATCACGGCACTCAGCAGATCAACCAGGCGCAGATGGACCGCTGGTCCATCGTGACGACGCTCAACTATCTGCCGCATGACAATGAAGTCGATATCGTTCTGTCCAAGGCGAAGCATTTCCAGACGGACGAGGGACGAAATATCGTCTCCAAGATGGTGCGTCTGGCGGACATGACCCGCAACGCGTTCATCAATGGCGATCTTTCCACCGTGATGAGCCCGCGTACCGTTATTACCTGGGCGGAAAACGCTGAAATCTTCGGCGATGTCGGCTTTGCGTTCCGTCTGACGTTCCTGAACAAATGTGACGACATGGAACAGTCTCTGGTGGCCGAATTCTATCAGCGCTGCTTCGGCGAGGACCTTCCTGAATCTTCCGTCAACGTCGTGATGAGCTGAGGTTCCAATGGCTCCTAGGCCGGGTAGCAATACACTTCCGGGCAACAAACCCGCTCCGACCACCGAACCGTTTAAACAGTCGGTGAGCGGAACCATGCGGGCAATTTCCGGCGAAGCGGAACTGGAAGTCATCTTTTCCGGTGATCGCCCGGGCCTGTCCGGTCTGTCGGCTCGCTTGCCGGAACCCTCTCGCAAGGTGAATGAACACGACATCGCCGTGACGCGTGGGCTTTCCGATTCCATGGCGTTGCGCATTGCCTGTCACGACAAGTCGGTTCATGCCAAAAACATGCCGCAGGGCACCGATGCAAGGGCAATTTTCGAGGCTGTTGAACAGGCGAGATGCGAGGCCGTAGGTGCCCGTCGCATGCAGGGCGTCGCCGACAATCTGGCGGTGATGCTGGATGACAGGTTTCGGAAGTCCGGAGCACCGGATATTTCCAGCCGTGAAGAAGCGCCCCTGCAGGATGCGTTGTCCCTGATCGTGCGTGAGCGCTTGACCGGTGCGAAACCTCCGGAAAGTGCGAAAAACCTTGTCGATATGTGGCGCGGCTGGGTGGAAGACAAGGCCGGAGCCGATCTCGACAGGCTTGAAGCGGAAGTCGAGGATCAAAATTCTTTTGCTGACAGGTTGCGGGATGTTCTTAAGTCGCTCGACATGGGCGATGAGCTTGGTGACCGCGACGAGGACACCGATCCGGACCAGAACGAGGATCAGGGTAACAACGACGAGGCGGAAACCGGCGACGACAATCAGGAAGACGGCGGTGAGGAAGAAGCTTCGCCGCAGGAAATGGAGCTTTCCGGAGAGGAGCAGGATAGCGGTGACACGGAAGCTGCCGACGCCGATATGGAAGACTTCGCCGAACAGGATATGGCGGAAGATTCCGAGGAGCCGGGCGAAAGCGACCGAATGGACCTGCCGTTTTCCAACCGACCGGAAACCGACTACCGCGTATATACCTATCAATTTGATGAAACCATTACGGCTGAGGAGCTCTGCGACACGGCAGAACTGGATCGCCTGCGTGGGTTCCTGGACAAACAACTCACCCATTTGCAGGGAGCTGTTGCCCGGCTGGCCAACCGCCTGCAACGCAAGTTGATGGCACAGCAGAACCGGGCCTGGGACTTCGATCTTGAGGAAGGGCTTCTGGATACCGCACGTCTGACCCGCGCCGTCACGGACCCGATGTCTCCGCTCGCCTTTAAGCAGGAACGCGACACGAATTTCCGGGACACGGTGGTGACGCTGCTTCTGGATAACTCCGGTTCCATGCGTGGTCGACCGATTACCGTGGCCGCCACCTGTGCCGATATTCTGGCGCGCACACTTGAGCGTTGCGGCGTAAAGGTGGAAATTCTCGGATTTACGACCAAAGCCTGGAAGGGCGGACAGTCCCGTGAGAGCTGGATCGGTGCGGGCAAGCCGCCAACTCCTGGACGGTTGAACGATCTGCGCCATATCATCTACAAATCCGCGGATGCACCGTGGCGCCGGGCCCGGCGCAATCTCGGTCTGATGATGCGAGAAGGCCTGCTCAAGGAAAACATCGATGGTGAAGCGCTGCTTTGGGCGCATGAACGCCTGCTTGGCCGCCCTGAACAGCGCCGCATCCTGATGATGATATCCGATGGCGCGCCAGTGGACGACACGACGCTTTCGGTCAATCCTGGGAATTATCTTGAACGGCACCTGCGGTATGTGATCGAGGAAATCGAAACCCGTTCACCGGTTGAGTTGATTGCCATCGGTATTGGCCATGATGTGACGCGATACTACCGCCGGGCTGTGACCATAGTGGATGCGGAAGAGCTGGCGGGGGCGATGACGGACCAGTTGGCAGACCTCTTTGATGATGAGGTTGATACATCGTTTCAGCCGCGCAGAAAGCGTCGACGGGCCGGCCAGCACTGAACGCGCAATTGTACCGGGGAAGGGGCGAGAAGAGTGTTTCGACAGGGAATTGCAGCCGCTCTCGCCTTTATTGTCCTGTCCGCCTTGCCAGCAGCGGTTTCACAGCCTTCCCTTGCGCAGGAGTTGCTGAATGAAGGCCGCACGGTCAAGGCGCGCACCAAGCCGATCGACACGTTCAGAATAGGTCACGACGACAAGACATTCGGCAAACTGACCTTTCTCGGCGGGCTGGAACTGCTGGCTTCCGATCGCAAAGTCGGTGGTCTTTCCGGCCTGGTCAGCCTGGATAGAGGCAACGCGTTTCTGGCGGTCACCGACAACGGCCACTGGGTAACCGGTAAAATCGAACAATCTGCCGAAGGGGTACCGCTCGGAATCTCGGATATTCGCTATTCGGAACTTCGCGGCGCAGACGGCAAGACGTTGCGGGCACGCTGGGGCCATGATACCGAAGCTCTGACTGTCTCCGGATCGGGTGTCTATGTGACAGCGGAAACCCGGAACGCGGTTTATCGATTTCCGTGGCCGATCGCCACCGGCAACGAACGAATGGTCGGCGAAGTGGCGATGCCGAAGGATATTCAGTCCCTGCCGCGCAACACTGGCCTGGAATCGCTGGCCGCAGCGCCTGATGGTCACCGGCTGGCTGGCAATCTGATCGCCATTGCAGAATCAGCGCCAAGCGATGCCCATGATCTCAGTGCCTTTATCATCGGACCGGAAGGAACGAAGCGATTTTCCATTCGTCGCTATGACCGTTTCGATGCAACCGATGCCGCCTTTTTGCCGAATGGTGATTTGCTGGTCATGGAGCGCCGATTTAATTTGCGCGACCTGATCGGCTTACGCCTGCGTCGTTTTTCAGCCGGCTCTCTGGAGCCGGGCGCGGTTGTCGAAGGCGAAACGTTGCTGGAAGCGGATTTCGATTACCAGATCGACAATATGGAAGCACTCGCGGTTCACCAGAACGAGCAGGGCGAAACGATTTTGACGCTTGTGTCGGATAACAATCGTTCGATGTTACAGCGAACGATTTTTTTGCGTTTTCGGTTGGATGAATAACGCAAAAGGCGTCCGCAAGGGACGCCTTATCAGATACTCAAATTCTCAAGAATTTATGCCGCGGACCTGTCTGCTGTCGGTGCGAAAATGTTCAGAATGATCCGGTAGGGCGCCAGCAGAGCGACGGCTACCAGCATCTTCACCAGAAAATCACCTACCGCCAGCGAGACCCAGAGAAGTGTCTGGAATTCTCCGCCAATTCCAAGGAATGGAACCGGGAAGGCCAGCGACCCGTCTTTCATGCCGAAGAACGTGTCGACAAAGGCAAAGCTTGTGGCAAACGCGATGCCGAAGAACAGGAGTGTATCGATGGCCGAGCCGATCAGGGAAGAGGTGATCGGTGCTTTCCACCAGGTCAAACGGCGCAGACGGTTGAAGATGGTAACGTCCAGAAGTTGCGCCACAAGGAATGCGGCGCCGGAGGCAACCAGAATGCGCGGCGTTGTAAACGCCTCATCGAGCGTCCAGAAAATCATCGGAACAATGATGGCCAGCGCAAAACCGGACATGACGACCCTGCGGGCGGCCTGGGGGCCGAAGCGGCGGTTGGTCAGGTCCGTAACCAGAAAGGCGATCGGATAAGTAAATGCGCCCCAGGTCAGGGTATCGGCAAGGTTGACGTTGCCGATAAAATGCTCGACCGGGAACTGGACCAGGTAATTGGAGGCCACAACGACAAGCGCCATCGCGAAAATCGCGATGGCGTGATGGCCCACGGAGAAACTCCGGGTATCTGTCATCTTGTTACCCTTAAGGGTTAGGCAGCAGCGGCTTCAGCCTGCTTGCGTTTGATGCTGACCTTGATCTTGCGGGCAGCATCAGAAAGTTCGGCGTCAGAAGCCTTCAGCAGGTATGCGTCGAGGCCGCCACGGTGCTCGACGGAGCGCAGTGCGTGTGCGCTGACTTTGAGCTTGAAGGTTTCACCCAGCGTGTCGCTCAGCAGAGACACGTTGCACAGGTTCGGCAGGAACCGGCGGCGGGATCTGTTGTTTGCGTGAGAGACGTTGTTGCCTGTCATCACATCTTTGCCGGAAAGTTCGCAACGGCGTGCCATGATATCACCTTTTGTTTTCGCGGCTGGGCCGTTACAAGGAACCCAGCAAGTCCAAACCGGAACCGGCGCGGACCTTAGGTCCGGCGACATCGTCTCCGGCATTTCTCGGAAAAAGTTGCCCCGCTATAATGGCAGCGCGCGCCAACGTCAAGACATCTCCATCGCTTTGGCAAGAATCTGTGCTTTTATTTGTTCCGTGGCCCGCCGTTAACCACTGGGTTACCATAAATTTGAAATATTGATGGCGTTCAACGGTTGAATTTCATGGTACTGTTACCGCCGCGGAACACTTTTCTGGCGCGGGGGCGTAGATCGCTGCCGGTTTGGCAGCGTGGAGGTTTGAAGTGTTTGGATTGACGTCTCTTGGGCGCCTGGTCGCCTTGCCGATGATTGCCGGCGCTCTGCTGATTTCACCGGCGGAAGCCAAAAAGAGTAGTGTCGGGGGCCTTTATTCCATCTCGGTGGCTGGTTTCAAAATTGGCCGCGGCACTCTTTCTCTTGTGATGCAGGGCAACGCCTATTCGGCAAAGGTCAGCGTTGAACCCGCTGGAATTGGAACATTGTTCACCACCGGCAAAGGGGGGGCAGAAGCGTCCGGCTGGCTTGTCGGGTCGAAAGTGGTGCCGTCCAAGTATCGTATGGCCTCGCATGCTTCAAATCTTGATTTCTACGTCAATCTCGTCCAGGGGTCGCGCAATATCCGGTCCGCAGAAGTGGCTCCGCAATTCAAGCCAAATCCCGAGCGGGTCAAGGTCACCAGGCGGCACAAACGCAATGCGATCGATCCGTTGAGCGCAGCACTTATGCCTGTGGGACGCGCCAAGGACAGTCTCGGACCGAAGGCCTGCTCAAGAAAATTACCGATTTTTGACGGCTGGACGCGGTTCGATATCAAGCTGAGCTACCAGGGAACCAAGGAGGTTTCCGGGCGCGGCTATGACGGACAGGTTGTCGTGTGCAAGGCGAAGTGGGTTCCGGTCGCAGGTCACAGACCATCCAAGGAGTCGGTCAAGTTCATGGCCAAGGCCGATATGGAAGTCTGGATCGCGCCGATGGGTCGCGACAATGTGCTCGTGCCTTACCGGATCGCGGTTGATACCAAAAACGGTCGCCTGCTTGTGGAAGTCTCCAAACTCAACATTGATGGCGCGGGTGCCGATCAGGCATCGCGGTGATCTGCCGCGCCTTGTCTCCGACACTTGCAACCATTGCAGAATTCAGGCCTTTGCCGGGCGATCTCGGTCTGCTAATTCCGCCAGCAGAACGATGCTGAGACTTGCGCGCTCTTGCGTCTCTTGATACAGCCCTCCACGTTATGACATCCAGGCGCTTTTTGTGCCTTCTTGACAGTTTTCCGGATCGGCCGCTCTTTGGCTGGCGGTGCCGGGTCGTTTCAGGTAACCGAGTACATGCACAGCTATTTGGAATTCGAAAAGCCCGTCGCTGACATCGAAGGCAAAATCCAGGAACTCAGGGCACTTGCAGCCGAGGATGGGGAAGCCGTTAATGTCGACAGTGAAATCGACCGGCTGAAAACGAAATCCGCGCAAACGCTGCAGGATCTCTACGGCAAGCTGACACCCTGGCAGAAGACACTTGTTGCCCGGCATCCTGATCGGCCGCATGCCGTTGACTATATTGCGGGGCTGATCGAAGATTTCACACCCTTGTCAGGCGATCGTAAATTCGCCGAGGACCATGCGCTGATAGCCGGAATTGGCCGGTTCCGTGGCCAGTCCGTGGCCGTGTTGGCACAGGAAAAGGGGCATGACACCGACACCCGCCTGACACACAATTTCGGTATGGTCCGCCCAGAAGGATACCGCAAGGCCGTGCGGATCATGGAAATGGCAGAACGGTTCGGCCTGCCGCTGATCAGCTTTGTCGACACGTCGGGCGCCTATCCCGGTCGTGGTGCTGAGGAACGTGGCCAGTCCGAAGCAATCGCACGGTCTACCGATGTCGGGCTTGGTCTTGGAACGCCGTCCGTCGCCGTTGTGATCGGCGAGGGCGGTTCCGGCGGTGCAATTGCAATCGCAACCGCCAATAAGGTGCTTATGCTTGAGCACGCAATTTATTCCGTGATTTCGCCGGAAGGGGCCGCTTCCATCCTGTGGCGCGACAGCGCCAAGGCACAGGATGCGGCGACGGCCCTCAAGATCACCGCACAGGATCTGAAGCAATTGGGTGTGATTGACGGCATCGTCGATGAGCCGGTTGGCGGCGCGCATCGTGCGCGCGAAATCGTGATCGATACTGCCGGCAAGTCAATTGAGGATGCGCTGAAGGAGCTTGAAGGCCTTACAGCGGACGAGCTTCGCAAGCAGCGGCGCGAGAAGTTCATCGCTATCGGCAGGACCCTCAGTTAGACAACGGCTTAAGTTCGAAGCCTAATTCACGGAATTGTCAGAAGAAATTTGCAGGAGGTTGCAGTAATTGTGGCCTCCTTTGCCATTGTGTGGCCAGATTCTGCCGTCATTCAGGCTAGCTTGTGGTGGAAGTTGGGAAGGGGTGGGTGAAATTTTTTTGTCCCATCACCCAGATTTGGTTCGTAGAGGTTGTCCGGTTTCAGTAACTTATCGTCAACCATCATTCCCTAGCCTTTAGCGTGGGGGACGAGACGCAGGAAATGCGAGCAAACCGCGCAGGCTGTCCTCAGTGGGTTTGTTTCGAC
>NZ_JAILWL010000107.1 GCF_025698965.1 Roseibium sp. | reverse complement strand
GAGACGCTTGATCTGCAGACTGACGGCCGATTGGCTTCGTCCAACGACCTGCGCTGCCTGCGTGAAATTCCGGCATGCGGCCACGGCGACGAAGGAGCGAAGAAGATCAATTTCAAGATCGCGTTGCATGAGTCAATTATTACCAAAACTCATTATGATCAGCAATATTACTCGTTTCTCTAATATTCAGCGCGCATCTAGAGTCATCCAAGGAGGTGATCGAGATGTTGAACATTCTTGCAAACAGCTTGTTGGAAGCGACGCGTCAGGCGCACCTGCAGGAGCAGCGGCAACCTGAAATCAGTCCAGTGCGGCAGCCAACGCCTTGCGCATCACCGTCGGCAACGCCTCGTCTTCAACCACATCCGGGGGGGACCACCATGCGTCTGCCTGATCGGGAATCAAGGTCGCCGTCAGATCGGAACGGTAAATGGAGAGTTTCAGGTGAAAATGCGTGAAAGTGTGTTTCACTTCACCTGTCCGTTTCCGCCAGTTGGCCGGAAATGGTGCATGGTCGAGTGCATGTGATGGGTCGAAGGTTTCCGCCCATTCCGTTCCCGGAACCTCCGTCATCCCCCCCAGCAGACCTTTGGGCGGTCTGCGGCGAAGCAGGACGGCGCCGGTGTCATTGTCCACGGCCACGAAAGCCGCGCCGTACCTTGTTGGCTTTTGTTTTTTCGGAGCCTTGCGCGGCAAGGTTTCCGCCAGACCGGAATGACGCCCCTCGCAACTCTCCATCCATGGGCAAAGGGCGCATGCGGGACGTTTGGGCGTACAGATCGTTGCGCCAAGATCCATAACCGCCTGGGCGAAGTCGCCGGGGCGTTGCTCTGGGGTAAGATCCGACATCGCAGCCTTGATGGCAGGCTTGGCTTCCGGCAGGGGCGTTTCAATCAGCTTCAGTCTGCTCAGGACACGTTCCACGTTGCCATCGACAACGGCAGCGTGGCGGTCGAATGCGATCGTTGCGATTGCCGCAGCGGTGTAGGGACCGACACCCGGCAGTTTCAGGAGTGCCTCTTCATTGTCGGGAAAGTGGCCGTCATGGTCTCTCGCGACTATATCGGCACATTTTTTCAAATTGCGTGCCCGCGAATAGTAACCAAGACCTGCCCAGGCTTTCATGACATCTTCTTCGGCGGCGGCGGCCAGGTCGTCTACCGTCGGCCAGACCTGAATGAATTTTTCAAAATAGTCCTTCACAGCCGCCACGGTTGTCTGTTGCAACATGACCTCCGACAACCAGATCCGGTAGGGATCGGCGACTTCGCCCAGTTTCCTGTTTTCCGGACTGACTCGCCAGGGAAGTTGCCGCGCGTGGCGGTCGTACCAGTCCAGAAGGGATTGGGCGAGGAAAGCAGAAGACATGTGATCAGGTGAATTCACGCGGTTGATTCCAAGTGGGTGACTCTGGAAAGCCTGGGGACAACTTCGGTAATTAAAGCGGGGAGGATCGTATCGCGGAAGTATTCGTCGTTATTTTGTCGCATTCTATTGGGACACAACATTTCGATCCGTAAAACAGGCATGGTCATGTTACATTTGTCTGGTTGGAAATGGAGGTAGGTCATTAGTGCGGTAAAGGCAAACTCTTTGCACGTGCCGAAGGGGGCTAAGCCGCTTGCTGATCTTGTCAGCAAGGCGATGACGCCTGCCTGCCGGAAACGTGGATTTGCCTCTGTCGACATTGTTGCCTCCTGGGCGGATATCGTCGGAGAGCGCTACGGAACGCGCGTTCAGCCCGACCGGCTGATCTGGCCCCGCCAACCGGAACTGACCGATCCTGATGCTCCACCGCAGCCAGCCACTTTAGTGGTTCATACCGACGGCGCCACGGCGCTGATACTGTCGCACGACAGTGGCCAGGTGATCGAACGCATCAACATGTTCTACGGCTGGGCGGCAATCGGCCGCATCAAGATCCTGCAGAAGCCTGTCCAGGTGAAGCAGGCCGTGCAGCGCAAGGAATTGCGAACGCTGACCCGGTCGGAAGAAAAGAAGCTCGATGAAAGTCTTGAAGGCGTTCAGAACGAGCGGTTGCGGGAGGCCTTGAAAAAACTAGGCGCCCAGGTGATTGCAAAGAACACCGATCAAGCTGCCTGAAGCGGTTGCGATATTTCCGATCGATTTTGTCCGAATGCGCTGACGGATGCGTGTATACCCGATAACAAGTTTGTGAAACATGGACTTGTAACGTCCTCGCTCCTGCCACATTTGAAAAGCCTTGTTGACGCGTCGTGCCGGAAGAGGCACATGAAACAAGAGAATTTGCACTTTACGGTGCTGCGTAAAATCATTGATAGGACGATCTTCGTGACCCAGACCCGCAGACAGTTTCTGAAAACCACCGCTCTGGCGTCGGCAGCATTCGGTGTTGCTGCCTCTGTTCCGGCATTCGCCCAAACCGTTGACACGGAAGAGTTGCTGAAACCCGGTCCTCTTGGGGACAAGGTGCTTGGCGACGAGAACGCGCCGGTTACAATCGTCGAATATGCGTCCATGACATGCGGCCATTGCGCAAATTTCCACAAGAGCACCTGGCCCGCCCTTAAAAAGGACTATGTCGAGACCGGTAAGGTTAGGTTCATATTCCGCGAGTTCCCGCTGGATCCGGTCGCTGCGGCCGCCTTTATGCTGGCCCGTTGCGCACCAGCCGACAAATATTTCGAGATTGTGGACATCATGTTCGAACAGCAGCGGAACTGGGCATTTACCGACAATCCGTACCAATCCCTGCTCGACTTTTCAAAACAGATCGGATTTACACAGGAGTCCTTTGAGGAATGCTTGACAAACCAGGGTCTTCTGGACGCAGTTAATGCAGTGAAAGATCGCGGCGTTGGCGAGTTCGGAGTGAACTCGACGCCGACATTCTTCATCAACGGCGAAAAGGTCTCCGGAGCGCTGTCGATTGACGAAATGGGTAAGATCATCGAGAAGAATCTGTGATCCGGCGGTAACGCCGCTGGGCGATACGGTTCGCTTTGAGTTCATTTGCTCAAAATCGGCGCTCGCCTCGCGGAAGGTTGAGCGCCGATGAGATTTTCCAAGCTTCGCATTGCCGGTTTCAAGTCCTTTGTCGAACCGATGGAGTTCATCATCGGCAACGGCCTGACCGGTGTTGTCGGTCCCAATGGTTGCGGAAAGTCCAATCTCGTCGAAGCCCTGCGCTGGGTGATGGGCGAAAATTCCTACAAGAATATGCGCGCCTCCGGAATGGATGATGTGATCTTTTCCGGAAGCCTCAATCGTCCGGCCAGAAACACCGCCGAAGTGATGCTTTTCCTGGAGAACCAGGACCGGACTGCTCCGGCAGCATTCAATGATGCGGATCTGCTTGAAGTCAGTCGGCGGATCGAGCGGGAACAGGGCTCCAACTACAAGATCAACGCCAAGGATGTGCGTGCTCGCGACGTCCAGCTTTTGTTTGCGGATGCTTCCACCGGCGCGCGATCCCCGGCCATGGTGCGTCAGGGCCAGATTGGCGAACTGATTGCAGCCAAGCCGACATCCCGGCGCCAGATCCTGGAGGAGGCAGCTGGCATCTCCGGTCTCCATTCCCGTCGCCACGAAGCGGAGATCCGCCTGCGCGCCGCCGAACAGAACCTCGAGCGCCTCGAAGACGTTCTGGTTCAGATTGACGGTCAACTCGACAGTCTGAAGCGGCAGTCCCGTCAGGCCTCGCGTTACCGGAACCTTTCTTCTGAAATCCGTGGTGCGGAAGCGTCCATCCTGTTTATCCGTTGGACCGAATCGCGTGACGCCCTGTCAGCCGCCGAAGAACATTTCGCCGACGCACAGAAACAGGTGAACGAGGCGACCGCCCTGCAGGCGGAAAGCGCCAGGGTTCAGGCGATTGCCGCGCACAAGTTGCCGGAACTGAGGGATGATGCCGTCAGAGCGGCCGCAGCGCTGCAGCGTCTGATCATCGCCCGCAACGAACTGGACGCGGAAGAGCGGCGCGTGAAAGAAAGGCTACAGGATCTGGAGCGTCGGCTGGTTCAGCTTTCAGAAGACATTCGCCGCGAACAGAGCATGGTCTCGGAAAATGACGAGGTTCTGGAACGGCTGGCGGATGAACGCGCCGAACTCCTTGAAGAAAATGAAATGGTGCAGGAGCGCACCGAGACAGCCCGTGAAAAAGTGGCGGAAGCTGAAGAGGCCGTCCGTTCGCTGGAAACCAGTCTTTCTGAGGTGACCGCCGCGGAGGCACGTGCCAGCGCAGAGCGGCGTCAGCTCGAGCGGGCCGTCCTGGAAAGCCGCCAAAGGGCAGACAGGCTGGTCGCGCAGGCGCAGGAGGCGCAGCAGGCCCTCGCGAGCCTGAATGAGCAGATGGCCGAGCATGACGGTGTAGCGGAAAATCGGGAAGCCCTGGAACTGGCCGAAGAAGAGCTGCTTGAAGCGGAGGCCGCCGTTGAAGAAGCTGAAGCGGCAACCCGAGAATACCGAGACAAGGAACAGTCTGCCCGTGAGCCGCTGAGTGAAGCCCAGCAAGTGCTGCAGGGTTTCGAGACCGAAGCGCGTACTCTGGAACAGGTTCTGAACGTTCATTCAGAGCAGGATCACACACCGGTCGTCGAACTGCTTCAGGTTGAACAGGGATATGAAACAGCACTGGGTGCAGCTCTTGGAGAAGACCTTGATGCGTCGCTGGACGAAGCGGCAGCCGTCAAGTGGGGCGACGTTCTGCCTGGCGATCTGGATCCGGTCCTTCCGGAGGGTGTCCGCTCTCTGGCGGAGGTCGTGGTTGCTCCGGAAGAACTTTCCCGCCGCTTGCGTCAAATCGGCGTAGTCGATCAAGGCCAGGGCCAGGTTTTGCGCGAGGCCTTGAAACCGGGGCAAAGGCTCGTGTCTCGTGAGGGTGATCTGTGGCGCTGGGATGGATTTGTGGTTGCCGCAAATGCGCCGACACCTGCTGCACAAAGACTGGCGCAGAAAAACCGGTTGGCCGAACTGGCGGACGAAATCGACAAGGCCCGGCGAGATGTGGAAGATCGCCAGCAGGCACTTGAGACAGCAGCCACGCGGGTCCAACAGGCGGTCGAGCTGGAACAGATTGCCCGCGGTAAGGTTCGTGACGGTCAGCGCCGGGCTGCAGCAGCTCGTGAAGCCCTGCAGGCCGCCGAACGTGCGATATCCCAGATTGCGGCAAAAAAGGCTGCTGCCCAGGAACGGGCGGAACGTCTTGGCGAAGAAGCCGAAATGGCGCGGGAACAGGTATTGGAAGCCGAGCAAAGGCTCGAAGATGCCCCCGACAGCACCAGCTATCAGGATCAGATACAGGATTTGCAGGAGCAAGTCAGCACCGCGCGCGGAGCTTTGGCGGAAGCGCGAGCCGTGTCCGAAGGACATGCGCGAGAGCAGCAGCTGCGTGATCGGCGGTTGGAATCGATTGCTCGCGAATATGACGGCTGGAAAACCCGTGCAGCCAATGCCAGCCAGCAGATTTCAGTGCTTACGGAGCGCCGTGACGAGGCCGAAGAAGAGCGAGCTGAATTGATCGAGGCTCCAGAGGATATCGAGATCAAACGCCGCGATCTGTTTTCTGCCATTGCCAAGGCGGAAGAAGAAAAGAAAGCCAAAGACGATCAGTTGCAACAGGCCGAACTGGATCTGTCTGACGTCGACCGGGCAGCCAAGGCGGCGCTCGAAGCAATGGCAGGGGCGCGGGAACAAAAGATCCGTGCCGAAGAACGGCTGGAAGCCGCGCGTGAGCGTAAGGGTAATCTGGAGCGCCGCATCGATGAGGATCTGGAGGTCTCCGTTGCCGCACTGCCGGAAATCGCGGGCTTGAAGGAAGGCGCACCGCTGCCGGACCCTGAAGCGATGGAACGCAAGCTGGAGCGCCTGAAGGCCGAGAGGGAACGCCTTGGTGGGGTGAACCTGCGTGCCGAAGAAGAATTGCGCGAAGTGGACGAGCAGAAAACCACTCTGACCTCGGAGCGGGACGACCTGATTGAAGCGATTCGCCGTCTGCGAACCGGAATTTCCAACCTGAACCGGGAGGCCCGCGAACGTTTGCTGGCCTCGTTTGAGGTGGTCAACGGCCATTTTCAGCGTTTGTTCACGCATCTATTCGGTGGAGGAACGGCCGAGCTGCAACTGGTTGATTCAGACGATCCGCTGGATGCCGGCCTTGAAATCATTGCGCGGCCGCCCGGCAAGAAGCCGCAGACGATGACATTGTTGTCGGGTGGAGAGCAGGCGCTGACTGCCATGTCTTTGATTTTTGCTGTCTTTTTGACCAACCCAGCACCGATTTGTGTGCTCGACGAAGTCGATGCACCTTTGGACGATGCCAATGTTGAACGCTATTGCGATCTTCTGGATGAAATGGCTGCAAGCACCGAAACCCGGTTTGTCGTCATTACGCACAACCCGATCACCATGGCACGTATGAACCGGCTGTTCGGCGTTACCATGGCCGAGCGCGGCGTTTCCCAGCTGGTTTCTGTGGATCTGGAGACGGCGGAACGATTCCGCGAAACCGGCTAAGTGGGCATGGAACACCGTTCCTTTCAGGTTTTCGCGTAAGACTATGGTCAGTCAAATTGCCTTGTGAGGGTAATTTGCTTTTAAATTCAATATTTTATCTTATTTATTAGTGTTCTTGACAGGGCAGGGACCCCCGACTATGGTGCGCGCGGCTTAAGGGGGTGTCCAAGGGCCGGGTCGAAAGTCTTGACGGGTGCGGGGGACAACATGAGTGGCTCTTCGCAAAACGGCGAAACAAACGGTCCATCCAAGGAAACCTCCGAAGCGGATCTGTCGGAACGGCGAGATCGGCTAAACCGGATGCTTGAGGGGCAGCGAGCGGCAGAAGACGCTGAACGTAAATCCCAGAAAAGCGATGCTCCCGGCTACGCCCAGGCAATGAAACTCTCTTCTGAGTTCATCGCGGGGATTGTTGTGGGAGGCGGTGTTGGCTGGATCTGCGACCATTGGCTGGGGACATCGCCTTTCGGGTTGATCGTCTTTCTGCTGATTGGATTTGCGGCGGGTGTTTTGAACGTGCTCAGGGCTGCGGGCGAGGTTGCCCATCCTGAAGCACGGATGAAACGCGACGAGACGCAAGACGACGATCGAAAATGAGTTTTCGCGTTTCACGACGCGCCCTGAAATGATTTGAGCGAAGAAGGCTGACCGGTGGCGAACGATCCGATCCATCAGTTCCAAATCCAGACACTGTTTCCGATTGAAGTCGGGGGTATGGATTTCTCTTTCACCAACTCTTCGCTGTTTATGGTTTTGACCGTAGCAGCGGCATCTGCCTTCCTGATCTTCTCTACCAGTGGACGCGGCCTTGTGCCGAGCCGGGTGCAGTCGATTTCCGAGATGGCATATGAGTTCGTGGCAGGAATGCTTCGAAGTTCGGCGGGAACCGAGGGCATGCGCTTTTTCCCACTGGTATTCTCGCTCTTCATGTTTGTGCTTGTCGCAAACCTCTTCGGCATGTTCCCGTACTTCTTTACGGTTACCAGCCATATCATCGTTACCTTCGCTCTCGCCATGCTGGTCATTCTGACTGTGACCATTTACGGCCTGATGCGTCACGGACTGAAGTTCTTCCACCTCTTCGCACCTGCAGGCGTGCCGCCGGTCCTCCTGCTGATCGTTGCCCCGATCGAGGTAGTTTCCTTCCTGTCCCGTCCGGTCAGCCTTTCCGTTCGTCTGTTCGCGAACATGCTGGCAGGTCACATCACTTTGAAAGTTTTCGCCGGCTTTATCGTCAGCATGGGCGCCGCCGGCGTCGCGGGTGCTGCCGGTGCAATCCTTCCGCTCGGTATGACGGTCGCACTGACCGCACTGGAGTTCCTTGTCGCTTTCCTGCAGGCCTATGTCTTCACAGTTCTGACCTGCATGTATCTGAACGACGCACTTCACCCGTCACACTAAGCATTCCCGCTCTTGCGGCGGTTCAAGCCGCCGCTTGATCTAATCTGAAATCTGCATAAACACTACTTAGGAGCACGTGTCATGGAAGCAGAAGCAGCAAAATACATCGGCGCTGGTATCGCATGCCTCGGCATGGGCGGTGCAGCTATCGCACTCGGCACCATCTTCGGTAACTACCTGAACGGCGCTCTGCGCAACCCGACTGCAGCTGACGGCCAGTTCGGTCGTCTGGTATTCGGCTTCGCCGTTACCGAAGCTCTGGGCATTTTCTCCCTGCTCATCGCTCTTCTCCTTCTCTTCGCTGTCTAATTCTCTAAACCCTAGAGATTTTTGACGCGACTCCGAGGGCGGCGTTACCGCCGCCCAATCGGATTTTGGAGATAGGACATGGCAGGCAACGCCGAACACACGAACACGGAAGTTCATATTCCGGCGGAAGAGCATGGCGCAGGGTTCCCACCCTTCGACGTGAACACCTATGCTTCTCAGATCCTGTGGCTGGCCATTACCTTTGGCTTCTTCTACTGGATCATGAAGAACGTGGCGGTGCCTCGTATTGCCGGTATCCTGGAAGACCGTAGAGACCGCATTGCCGGTGATCTTTCCGAGGCGAACCGCCTGAAGGAAGAAACCGATGCGGCTGTCGCGGCCTATGAACAGGCTCTGGCCGAAGCCCGGAACAAGGCGCATGGCATTGCTCATGACACTCGGGCCAAGCTGAAGGCAGATCATGAAGTTCGCCGCGAAAAAGCGGAAGCCGAACTGGGTGAAAAGCTGCAGGCGGCAGAAGCGCATATTGCCGGGATCAAGACAGAAGCCCTGTCCCAGATCGGTGACATTGCCGGAGACACCACATCAGCTCTCGTCGAGCAGCTGATCGGTAAGGCTCCGACCAAGACCGACCTGACCAAGGCGCTGAAATCGGCGATGAACTGAGGAGACCATCATGGACGCTACATTTTGGGCCCTGGTCGGTCTCATCCTGTTCCTTGCACTGATCGCTTACGTCAAGGTGCCGGCCAAGATGGGCTCCGCACTGGACGATCGTGCTGAGAACATCCGCAAGGAACTGGAAGAAGCACGTAAGATGCGTGAAGAAGCCCAGGCTCTGTTGTCGGAATATCAGCGCAAGCGTCACGAGGCGGAAGGCGAGGCTGAAGCCATCGTCGCAGAGGCTAATGCGGAAGCTGAGCGCCTGACGGCCGCAACCAATCAGGCTCTGGAAGAGATGATCACCCGCCGCTCCAAGGCTGCGGAAGAAAAGATCGCTCAGGCAGAGACGCAGGCGATTGCGGAAGTTCGCGCAAAGGCAGCCGATATTGCTGTCTCTGCTGCCGAGCAGATCCTCAGCGCCAAGGTCAAGGACAAGGTCGCAGATGACATTCTTTCCAAGAGCATTGCTCAGGTGAAAGACCGTTTGAACTAAGACCGGTTCCGAAGATTTCCCAAGATTTGAAAAGCGGCCTTTCGAGGCCGCTTTTTTTATTGTGTTCAGCAAGCGTTTGTTTTGCTGGCGAGGAGGAGAACTGAAACCTCTGCTGTTGCTCGAACTCAGGCAGGTCAACAATTGAACCGTCAGCGAGCCAACCTGACAATCACAGCGGATTTGCCTTTTGCATGATCACCAGTTCGATCTGTTGCTTGGCCAGTCTCCTGCCGGTGATCGAATAGCCAAGCCTTTCGTAAAAGGAAATGTTCCTTTCACTGTCACCTCCGGTGAACAGGGAAAAATGAGTGGCGTGTTTGAATTCTCGCTCGATTGACGCCATCAAAGAGCGTCCGATCCCCCGTCCCTGAAAGTCCGGCGCAACGAATACCCGACCGATTTCACAGGCTCCTTCGTGCAGTCTGGCGCGCACCGAGCCGGCAAGCTGCTCGCCCATTTTTGCCATGAGCACAATGTGCGTATCGAATGTGGTGCACATCTCCTCAAACGTTTCGACGAGTGGGTCGATCGTCCAGTCCTGATAGATTTCCGCTTCGCTCTGATAGGCGTGTATCTGAAGCTCAAGCAGGTCAGCGGCGTGTATCTTTTCCGCTCTTTGAATTCTCAGCGTCACGGTCTGGCATTCCCGTCTTTTAGCCCGTTAGTTCCCTGCCGCTAGCCGCACTGGCTTGAATGACATCCTATGATGTGGGGTCGGACCGAGTTTTTGCAAAGCCACCTGATGCTGGGGAACACCGTAGCCCTTGTGCTGCGCCAGACCGTAGCCTGGAACGTGTTTCTCCAACTCAATCATCATGCGATCCCTGGTGACCTTCGCAACAATGGATGCAGCGGCAACGCATAGGCAGCGACCGTCGCCTTTGACCAGGGCCTGACCGGGTTGCTTCAGTCCAGGTGGCACATCCCGGCCGTCAATCAGAACATAGTTTGGAACGCACGCGAGACCGTTCACGGCACGCACCATGGCCGTGAGTGTCGCCGTTCGGATGTTCAGCCGGTCGATAGTCGCGGGGGAGGCGCTGGCAGCACATACATGAGCGCTTGTGACGATTTCCTCAAATAGCTGTTCCCGTTTGGCCTCGGTGAGCTTTTTGGAATCGTCGAGCCCAACTGGCAACCTTTTATAGTCGAGGATGACGGCAGCCGTGACGACCGGCCCGGCCCACGGACCGCGCCCGGCCTCGTCAACACCGCACAGCAACCCGTCGAAGGAGGCAGCGTGTTTGCGTTCCAGGGCGGGATCCGGGCTGTCGGGAAACGGTAGGTCGAACAATGAAAGGCTGACAGTCATGACTGTAACCTGCCGTCAGCCGAATCGTGCTGCAAGAACCTTCTTCAAAAGAGGTTTAGTTGCACACCGCCTTTTTGCGGTTGAATGAAGTTTTCCGTGTTCAGTTTCTTTCGGCGCAAGTTTAATCCGAAGCGTTTGGCTGCCAGCGAGATCCGTTTGGAGATCTGCTCTGCATAAGGTCCGCGACCACGCATGCGTTCGCCCCATTTAGCATCATAGTCCTTGCCACCCCGCATGGAGCGGATCAGGTTCATGACGTGCCGGTATCGGTCCGGACGTTCTCGCAGCAACCAGTCGCGGAAAAGTTCGGACACTTCCAAAGGCAGGCGCAGCAGGACAAAGGCGACTTCTTGCGCACCATGATCTGCAGCAGCTTCCAGAATGTTTTCGATTTCACAGTCCGTCAGCGCCGGTATGATCGGCGCCATCATCACAGATGTCGGGATGCCGGCGTCGGACAAGGACCTGATGGCGGCGAGCCGCTTGTGCGGGGCTGACGCTCTGGGTTCCATCGCCCGGCACAGCTTCTTGTCGAGTGTGGTAATCGAGAGAGCGACTTTTACAAGATTGCGCTCTGCCATGCGTGCCAGAATGTCGATGTCACGGGTAACGAGCGCCGATTTGGTGACGATTGCCACGGGATGAGAGCAATTGTCCAGAACCTCAAGGATTTCCCGCATCAGCTTGTAGCCGCGTTCCAGCGGTTGGTAGGGGTCGGTATTGGTGCCTATGGCGATAACGCGCGGTGTATATCCGGATTTGGACAGTTCTCGCTCCAGAAGCTGCGCGGCATTCGGCTTTGCAAAGAGACGGGTCTCGAAATCAAGACCTGGCGACAAACCCATAAAGGCATGGCTTGGCCGGGCAAAACAATAGATACAGCCGTGCTCACATCCTCGATAAGGATTGATGGACCGGTCAAAAGACAGGTCAGGCGACTCGTTCCGTGTGATGATGGTGCGTGCACGCTCTTCCTGAACATGGGTCTTTAGCGGCGGCAAGTCGTCCAGACTGTCCCAGCCATCGTCGAAGCTCTCGCGGGACAGGGGTTCGAACCGCCCGGATGTGTTCAAGGCAGCTCCCCGGCCGCGTCGACGTTCCTCAGCCAGACGCGGGGATTGCGAATAAGACGTATCCTCAGTGGAGGGATCTTTGAGGAGGCGAGGTACGGCACTCATGAACGTGTTCCGGCTACAATTGAGAACATAACAGGAACATTAGCTGAAACCGGCGCCTATACAAGCCCTCTCTCTCGCACTGCAAAAAAATATCATGTAAAACTGAAACTCATGATCAGTGTCATAATTCCGACAGAAAACTCCGAGGTCGATCTGGCGCATGCGCTCGCGGCTCTGGTTCCAGCGGCTGCCGAAGGTGTTGTTCGCGAAGTCATCGTCGTCGATGGCGGGTCCTCCGACAACACGGAGCGCGTTGCCGATGCTGCCGGGTGTGTCTGGGCAAGTCGCAACGGCGCGTCTCGCAGTGAACGCCTCGCCTATGGTGCTTCGATTGCCAAACGTGGAGACTGGCTTTTGTTTCTTAGGCCGGAAACCCTTCTCGAAGGCGGTTGGCATCATGAAGCCCAGGCTTTCATTGAAAGGGCCGCGCGGGCACCGAATGGTTCACGGACGGCTGCGAGCTTTCGCCTTCGATATGAAGCATTTGGCGTGAGCGCCAGATTCAGCGAATCGGTCGCCGCGCTGCGCTCACAGCTTCTCGGGATGCCCTATGGCAATCAGGGACTTTTGATCACGCGCCAGTTTTATAAAAAACTCGGCGGTCATCGCCCCTTGCCGGAACTGGAAGATCTCGACATTGCCAAGCGTATCGGCCGTGGTCGGATGGTATTCCTGAGAGCCGCTGCCGTGACCTCCGGAACGAGCGGACAGAGCGGGGTTATCTCCGGAATTCGGCAGGCCTTCGCCCGCTTTTGTGTTGGGGCATTGCGGATACCGGCAAGTGTTGCTGTCAAGTTGCACGGATGAACGCGGGAGCCTGCGAACCCGGCAATCCAGATCCCGTCTCTCCTGCAAATAGCGACAGATTCTAACTTGACGCGAAGTTGCTCAAGGTCTCAATCTCAAGTGTAGCAATTACCTATGTGCCTTTGACGAGGGGGACCAAGATGATTCAAAGTTTCGATCACTGCACGATTGCAGTTCGCGATCTTGATGCCGCCAGGGTGTTTTTCAACCTTTTGGGCTTTGAGGAAGAAACTGCCAAGACAACTGTCATCAAAGGCGAAGTCTTTTCAAATTATATGGGCGTGGATAACATCGAAGCCGACCATGTAACACTGGTTGTGCCGGGTTTGTCGCCGCGATTTGAAATTCAATTGCTGCACTATCGCAATCCGCAAATTATCGAAGATCCTCTCTGCAACCGGCTCGACAAGACAGGTTATAATCACATCTGCTTCAAGGTGAATGACGCTGAGGCGATGGTCGAGCGGCTTCGTAACAGCGGCGTGGAAGTGCGCAGTGAGCTCAAGGGATTTCACGACAGGCTTTTGTATTTCGTGACCGGTCCGGAAGGCATCACGATTGAATTGGCTCAATGGGGTGTTGGTGAATAAAGGGCACAATCCAACCTTCAGATGCCAACGGGAAGTTAAGACACTGCGAAATTCACTTCAGGTCCGAGCGGTACAATCCCGTGCGGGTTTCGAGCCGCGCTTTTGGAGTGATAGCCGCGTCGGTAGATATCCAGCTTGACAGTTTCTGAAATGCCTGGAAGTGCATGAAAGCGACGTGCGTAGGCCCAAAGGTTCGGATAGTCGATCAGCCTGCGTTTGTTGCACTTGAATGCGCTCCAATAGGCGACGTCAAACCGGGCCAAAGTCGGAAACAGCCGGATGTCGGCTTCGGTCAGATCGTCGCCCAGAAGCCATGTTCTGGTATCAAGGGCAGCCTCAATCCTGTCCAGCGCCTCGAACACGTCTTCGACGGCGTCGTCATAAGCAGTCTGTGAACCTGCAAAACCCGCGCGGTAAACCCCGTTATTCAGCTTCGGATAGATATAGTTGTTCCACTTCTCGATATCGTCTTGGTGTGGTTCGGGAAAATAGTCGGTATTTGTTTCGGCGAATTCCTGAAAAGCGCCATTGAACATCCGGATGATGTCCGCTGACTCGTTGCTCACCAGCCTGTTGGAAAGCGTGTCCCAGAGGACCGGAACTGTCACTCGCCCCGTGTATTTGTCGGTCCCGGCAGAATAGATCTCATAAAGCGCGGATGCGCCTGAAAGCGTGTCGACATAGTTGTTTGATGGATCGAACACCCAGCCGTCCTCTGTCCGCTTGGGTGCCAGCACGGAAATCGGGATTTGCTCCTGCAGGCCCTTGAGCGCGCGCATCAACAGCGTTCGGTGTGCCCAAGGGCAATTCCAGGCAACATAAAGGTGATAACGCCCGTTCTCTGCTGCAAATCCTCCGGTGCCGGTTGGACCCGCCGAGCCGTCCCGGGTTACCCAGTTCCGGATCTGCGCCCGGGAGCGTTCATAGCGATCGCTGGAAATGTCGCTTCCTGTTGCATCGGGTCTCCAGACACCATCGACAAGCAGGCCCATGAGTTTCTCCTTCGAAGGCGTCAGGCTTCCCGCAACTTGCCGCGCTTCAGATGTTCGTCAAGCCGCGGCATGATTTCCACGAAATTGCAGGGCATGTGCCGGTAATCAAGTTGCCATTTCAAGATGCCGTCCCACGCGTCCTTGCAGGCACCGGGCGAGCCCGGCAGCACGAAAATATAGGTAGCACCCGCTACGCCGCCTGTTGCACGCGACTGGATGGTCGATGTGCCGATCTTGTCATAGGAGATGCGATGGAAGACTTCCGAGAAACCGTCCATCTTCTTTTCAAACAGCGGTTCCATCGCTTCCGGCGTCACGTCCCGCCCGGTAAAGCCGGTACCGCCGGTGGATATGATGACATCCACGCCTTTATCAGAAATCCAGGACCTGACCATCTTCTGTATGGCTGGAACATCGTCGGTGACGATAGTGCGATCGGCGAGCAAATGGCCGGCCTTTTCGATCCGGTCCGCCAACGTATTACCCGAGCGATCCTCCGCCAGCGTTCTGGTGTCGGAGACGGTCAGAATCGCAATATTGAGGGGGATGAACGGGCGGCTTTCATCGATGCGCGACATGGATATCTCCTTTGTATCCAACACATAGGCGATGGAGACCGATCATTCCAGCGACTAGATCGACACGACGTTGTGAAAAGAATGATTGAAATAAAATTACAAAAAATAACAAGATTTTGACACTTGCAATATAGATAGGTCAGTATTATTGACTTAATAATATCTATCCAACCAGCTTTGAACGAGCCAGTCATGTCCACTTGGGAAAGCCTTTACGCCAAACGTGCGTCGCGAATGCGTGCGTCTGAAATCCGTGAATTGTTGAAATTGCTGGACCAGCCTGATGTGATCTCGTTTGCTGGCGGAATTCCGGATCCCGA
>NZ_JAILWL010000106.1 GCF_025698965.1 Roseibium sp. | reverse complement strand
ACAAGGGCGCCGTCAAAGTTATCGGCGGTGCCTTGAGCGAGAAGAAGGGTGTCGATGGTCAAAAGATCCTCGCGTCCGACGCGGCGTTCAATGCCGGCCTGACGACGCCGGCCGGTCTTGGCGGCAAGACTTTCGGTATCTCGACCGCAGGCTCGTCCTTCCACTACATGGGGTCCAAGATTGCAGAGGCAGAAGGCGTTGAAATGTCGTTCAAGCCTTTACAAAAGGTCGGAGCTATCATCGGCGCGTTGAAATCGGGCCAGATCGATGCCTGGTCCATTGTACCGCATATCGCCAAGCCGCTGGCCGGGGCAGGTGCCGCCCATATCATCGGCAACGTCTCGGACTATCTGCCGGGGTACCAGGTAACCACGATCTTCACCTCGACCAAAAACGCCTCCGATGAACGAACCCAGACGGAGGAGTTCCTGGCAGGCTACAGCAAGGGTGTCAGGGACTACGATGCCACGATGGTCGAGAAGACGGGCGGTGATGCCGGCGTTGAAGAGATGGTCGAGCTGATTCACAAGTATGTCTATACGGACCGTCCGCTCGAAAAAGCTGCGCCATCCATCATCAACGGTTCGATGTGGCTCAACGAAGATGCAAAGCTGAACATTGCCTCTATTCGGAACCAGCTTGATTGGTTCAAGTCGGAAGAACTCGTCCGCAAGCATGTCACGCTCGACATGCTGGTCGACGACAGCTACGTCGAAACTTACGAAGGTTGAAACCTTCCGGCGGCAGTTTCCGAAAAGGAAGCTGCCGCGTGTTTCTGGAACTCATAGGCCTTTCATGGACATAAGACTGGATTCGATCAGCCATAAATATGGCGATACGGATGTGCTGCGGGATATCTCTCTGGAAATACCCGCCGGGCAGATCGTGTGCCTGGTGGGGCCATCGGGCTGCGGCAAGTCCACGCTGCTGCGGTTTATCGGTGGTCTTGAGCGTCCGGACAGTGGCAGGGTGCTTCAGCTGGGGGCTGCACCTGAAGGCTGTTTGAATCCATTGACCTTCGTCTTTCAGGACTTTGCCTTGCTGCCCTGGCGCACCGTGAAGGGAAATGTTTCCCTTGTCCTGGAGGATCATGGAATTCGGGGTGCCAAGGCAAGGGCCATCATCGATGATGTGCTCACCAGAACCAAGCTTTCCGACTTTGCAGATGCACTGCCCAAGCAACTTTCAGGTGGAATGAAGCAGCGGGTTGCCATCGCGCGGGCACTTGCGGTGAAACCCGCAGTCATGCTGATGGATGAACCGCTCTCCGCGCTGGACAGTCAGACACGCGAATTGCTGATGGATGATCTTGTCAGCCTTTGGACACGCCAACCCTTCACAGCGGTTTACGTAACCCACAACCTGTCTGAAGCCGTCCGGCTTGGACATACCATCGTGGTTCTCTCGCGGCGGCCAGGACAGATTCGCGAGATAGTGACCATCGATACGCCCATCCAGGATCGCAGGCCCGGCGATCCGGTCTGTCAGAAAAAGCATGACCTTCTCTGGGAGCTTATGCGCGAAGAAGCTCGTGCGGCCGATGGGGAACTGATTGATGTCTGAGATTGGTTCGTCAAACGGCGCGGATACCGACCAGCCGATCGAGGTTCGCTTCCGGGGAGGTGGCTTTGCGCCAAAGTCGCGCCGCTGGGTGGGCTTCGCGGTCTTTGTCATACTAATTGTGTTTGTTCAGTGGGGAACCCAATCCGGCTGGATTTCGCCGTTGACCCTGCCGAAGCCGTCAGATGTGCTGGCCACCCTTGGTCAACTCTGGGAAAGTGGCCTCTTGTTCAAGCATCTGGAGCCATCGTTACGGAGGCTTGTGGTCGGCGCGGCAATTGGGTCAGTTACCGGAATTGCCATAGGTGTTCTGATCGGGTTGTTTTCCATCGCGCGTGCCGGACTTGTTCCTCTGGTTGCTGCGATTTTCCCGATCCCGAAAATTGCGCTTCTGCCTCTGTTCGTGATCTGGTTTGGTATCGACGAGGGATCAAAATACGCGTTGATCGCGTTTGGGACGTTTACGCCAACGGTGGTTGCGACATACGGGGCCGTGGACAATGTTGACCGCTCGCTGGTCCGTATGGGGCAAAGCTTCGGCCTTTCCTGGTTCTCCATCGTGCGCAAAATCGTATTACCGGGCGCGATGCCGGGCATTCTTTCAGGGCTCCGTATCAGTCTGGCTATCGCAATCATCCTCCTGGTTGCCGCTGAGATGCTGGGCGCGGAATACGGGATCGGCGCTTATATTCTGGAGGCCGGTGCACTTTACGATCTCGAACGGCTCTTTGCCGGGGTCGTCATCCTGTCGCTGCTTGGCGTGATCGTCAGTGCGTCGATCGGTTTTTTTGAGCGACGCCTGCTAGGCTGGCGAACGTGATCGCCAAATTTGCTACTTGTATCGCGACATCGCGGTTCAGCGCCATAACGTGCGCATTACGGCGAACGAGTGGGATGTTCTTGTTCAAGCACAAGTTTCCGAAAGTTCCTGCCTGAACAGGTGTCTCAGACATTGGTCGCTGCTCGACGCTTCGGCAAAACGACACTAAAACGAACCTCATATCAGTACTGTGGGAAAGTGTCGCCTTTTTCTGGCGATGCTTGAGATTGCTTCCTTGCCTATCCAGAAATTGATCCTTGCACAAATCAGAAGTTGCAATTGGAACATTTAGTGAACATGATGCGGAAAACGAATTGGAGCCAGGAAGATGGCAGATTTTGACGATATCACCGGTTGGCGGGAAGAGCTGGAAGCGTTTGAGGCGACCGAGGAAGGCCGAAAGTTTTTTGAAAAACACGGAATGGGTGCGCCCAAGCTGACTTTTGAACAGGAGGTGCGGTATGCGGAAGAACTCTTCCGGCATGAAGAGATCTTAGAGGCACTGAAAATATCAGCCAAATGGGTCAAGTATCTGGATGACAACCCTGATTTTGGCCAAGAGGACGAGCGCTTCTGGGAGTGGTGCCCAGTTGAAGATAACTTGACAGTTGATGCGTTCCAGAAATGGTACGCCATGAAATTGGACATTACCCTTGGTTGGTCGACATTTAGCGCAGGCGATAGGCTGGCTATTGACGTGGTGAATGGAGATCTGCCGTCTTTGCGCTCCCCCGAAGCAGAACAGCTCGTAAGAGAGGAATTTTCGCGTTTTGTAACCTTCTCGCCGGAGAAGCCGTAATGGAACGAGTGATAATCATTGACGCGTCGCAACTCCTCACGATCATGCGGCGAACCGGGGTTGATGGACTGTCAGCTCTTCACAGGCGGGGGGACTACTTCTTTTTCAGTGTGGACCTGAAAAAGGAGTTGCTTGCAGCCAGAGAATGGAAATCAAAGAATGGTAAGCGACTGCAAGACTGGCTCGATGAACAAAGAGTGAACGGCCGCCTGATCGAGTCGAAAGAGCGTGTCACTCCTGAAGAGTACAAGATTTATGACCTTGAAAAGCGGGGCACGTCTCGCGGTGGAAAGGAACTTTCGGACATGTCGATCCGAAAGTTCATGCTGAAAAACAAGGGCCGATTTACCTTTGAGGTTATCAGCCGCGATCTTGGACTTCTCAATCATCAAGTGGATGATCCCGCCCACCCTTTGTTTGGTCTGCAATTCGACCGGTTGAGCACGCGGTCTGCCTTGACCTGGCTGGCAACTCATCCGGACGTGCCCCACAATCCGGAGAGGCTGCAGTCCCTGCTCCAGGCGCTCCACAATGGCAAGTTTGACCTTTCCAAAGATCGCGGCATCGCAACGCATGAGCTGGAACGGGAAACCTATCGCCTGCCAGAAACTTATGAGGACGCCGTGCGCGAACGCGCGCACCGGGCGGAAACGGACCCCAAGCGACGCAGTGACATCAGGGGCTTCAGCAGTCAGGCCGACGGGCAATTTGGCGGTGCGCCGGTTGATCCGGGGACGGGTGTGCGGATCTCTCCCTCCGACACACCGCTTGACGGGTTATCTGGCGGTCCGATTGATCCGAGTGCCGGTATCAGCGGCAAGGCGAAAGGCTCGCTCACGGAAGGACCGGGTATCGGCCGAAGGTTCATGAACCTTGCCCGCAATGGTGCCCCAGCGCTTGTTCTGGGGCTTGCGGTTGTGCCGGTGTTCTCCATGGTGCAGGCGCGGGCGGCGGAGCGGAACATACCGTTTGACCAGGCGGCGCGCGAGCTGGGCATTGAGTTCGGTGAGGACGAGCTGAAGGAGCTTGCAGCCGGGGTCGGCATTGATCTGGCAGTTTCCCTGACACCGATTGGAGCGGTGAAGAAAGCCTGGGACGTTCTGGGCAATATCGATGACATCGTCGCAGTGACGCAGCTTTACGGCGCGGCCTATCCGGACAACGAGACCATCCAGAAGATGGCCGGTATTGCCGATGCCGTCGAAGACACAGAAGTCTTCGGAGCATATGTGGAAGGACGTGATGCGCTGACCGGGATCGTCGGCGGTGCAATCGACTGGATCTTCAGCAGCAGTCCCGATGAGGATCAGTTGGCCGGATCGCTTGAAGCCGTGCGCGAGACAATCGAGGCCGGTAACGGGGCGGTTGTGCAGGCGGTCGAAGCGGGCGCTTCGCAGGACGAGGTTACGGAGATATTCAGATCCGAGGTGGCGGCAAGAGCTGCCGTGCTTACCTCAAGCGCACCGCTGAGGGACGGCACCGCGCCGCTGAGCGCTCCGGTGCCGCAGGTCAACTCGCTCTCGCCGGAAACCGCCCTGCCGGGGGATGGCAATGCACCGCTGAGCGGCGTGCCCATTGTGCCCGGTTCGCAGGCGATCCCGTCCGCCTCATTTGAAGCGGCTTCAGATGCTGGAAATGTCCCGTCCGGGGCGGCGTCGGCAAAGGATCCCCTTGCCCGCAAGACGTCCTACGACACCTACAAGCGGCTTGGCACGAGCCCAGAGGAAGAGGCGGCAGGTGTTGAGGAATACTATTCGATTTTGAGGCAAAGCTATGTGGAGATGAACGGTCACATGGAAGCGGCCGAGATACTGGCGATGCGGCGGTTCAAGCGTATCTGGAACCTGTCGGCCTTCGCGCCGGTCGAGGAAGGCACGATCGTGAGAAACCCGGTTGAGACGGTTTATTCCGATGTTGAAAAGAACGGCCATGGTTATGTGCGGGAGGAGGCTGAAGAGTTGCTCTCCAGCCAGGGGATCAGCGCTGCCAGATGGTATCTGTCGCCGAACGAGATGACGGAGCGGGACAAGCGCCTGGGCAAGACGGACAGCGACGGCTATGGCCCGCGCATGACGCTTTCCTACGATGACGCAACCGGTGCGCGCCACAAGGTGACCGACAGTTTCCAGGCGAATGTAAAGGGTGCCTCGCAGCGCAAGAAGGCGCTGGAAACGCAGACGCTGTACGAGGACCTCAAGGCTGCCTACGACAGACGCATGTCCCAACAGAAAGACACACCGATGGCGCTGATGGATCAGGCTCCGCTGCCAAAACCAAAACCGCAATCCGGGCCGGCAGGTTAAACAACCGCTCTGACCGTTTCATTCCTATCTTAGTGGGATGAAACGGTCAGTTTTGCAGCTGTTTACTCGGCTGGACAGGTTCTGACGGTTGGAACATCGGCGGATGTCCGGGTCAAGGACCAACGACAGCTTTGAACTGTCAGGCCTGGCAGGTTCGGAACCTGGTCGGAAGCCCAGATACTGTCAGCTGCAAAACCGAAATCCTTTACCTTCGTGGAAGTCGGCGCAATGCGGACCAGTTCGTCTGCCGGGAAACTGGCATTGCAGGATTTGAAATAAGCGCTGATGACAGAACCGTCGGCAGATGCTGCGGCTTTGCCGCTGTAGAGCGTGTATTCGTTGCCCAGTTCGGCGGCGTCGACATATTTGTAGTCGACGCGCAAATCCGCGCCGTCCTGCACCATGAGAAGCTCGATGTTCCAGCCCCAGGTGGATGCTTCGCCCGCTGTTGTGCTGTCGCATGCGACAACACCCTTGTAAGTGCCGGTAAGCGAAAAGGCTGCAGCCGGAGTTGCGGCAATTGCGAATAAAAGGATGGCGGTCTGAGTTGTCTTCAGCAGTTCAATCAAGTTCATCGTCTCTGATCCTTTGCCGCCGGAGCCAAAAAGGGATTTTAAAATGTGACTTGTTGTCTGATGGATATGATATCACCGATTGCACTGCTCTTGCACGAAGGTTGCCAGACTGCCCCTCGAAGAATTTCGAGGAGCAGTTGAACTCAGTTCAGCAATCAGCCGCAACAACCGCCTGTTTGAGGCTGGCTGGTTGATGTCGCGGCTTCGTTCAGATTGGCGCCCCGACCAAGCCACGTGCGATCGTCCAGGTAAAAGGTTGAGAACTTCTCGTCGAAATCGGTCGGAACGGATTTTTCGGGAATACCGGTCTCCAACAGGGTCTTCTGCCAAGCCTTCACTTTGGGATAGTCGGACAGCATGTCGTAGCCGCTATGGTCTTCAACGATTGCGGCGCGATGCAGAAGCGGCAACCAGGCCATGTCGACGTTGCCCAACTTCTGACCGAAGAAATAAGGGCCCTCGCCAAGCTGTTTTTCTGCCTTTTCAAAGGACTTGATCAATTTGGCCATGCGTTCGTCCAGGATGCCTTTGTCGGCACTCTGCATCGTGCTGCACTGAACGAGATAATGCTTGGACGCCTGATAGCTCCAGGCGCGGTTGATCGCCCGCTGTTCCGGCGAAAGGTTGTCCTGCAACGGTGGCGTAACCTCGTCGATATATTCAACGATGGCGTCGGACTCAAATAGAGGCGTGCCGTGTTCCGTTATCAGCATGGGAACCTGCCCGGTCGTGGAGATGTCCAGAAACCATTGGGGCTTGTTCTTGAGCTCGATATATTCGATCTCGTAACTGATGGTCTTGGCTTCCAGCATAGCGGTGACGCGCTGGACGAAGGGGCATATCTTGAAACTGACAATTTTTATCATGTGTGATTTCCTTTCATGGTTCGTTCGTTAAGACGATGAAGCCCAAGAAAAGACGAAGGTTTAGTCGGGAAATCTTTTAAGTTGCCGAAAATGTTGACTTTTTAAGTTGGTGTTGGCTTGGGTGTCGAGATTGCCTAATTATGGAAAACACGCTGATACCGAAAATCCGGCACGGAAAATCTGGCAAAACCATGCAAGCAGATCTCGAAAGTATATGGGCAGACTACCGCTCCAGTCTGGGTGCGTTTTTAAGTGCCAAGATTTCCAACCCGGCCGATGTCGACGAACTTCTGCAGGAAATTCTGCTGAAGACACACAGGAACATCGGCACTCTGGGAAAAGGGGAAAGCCTCAAGGCATGGCTCTTTCAGATCGCCAACAACACCGCAATCGACTTTTATCGCAAGAAGGGGAAGGCAAGGACGCTGAAGCCTGAAGATCTTTGGTATTTCGATTCGGGCGAAAACAAGCCGCACGATCTGGACAGATGTATTGGCCCGTTCATTGACGCCTTGCCGGAGGAGACGGGAGCTCTCCTGCGCAAAGTGGAACTTGAGGGCGTTTCGCAAAAGAAATATGCCGAGGATCAGGGCATCAGCTATTCAACGCTCAAGTCCCGTGTTCAAAAGGCGCGGACCCAATTGCGGGAAGTCTTTGAAAACTGCTGTCACTTTACTCTCGATACCCAGGGAAACATTGTCGATTACAGACAAAAGACCGGCAAATGCGGGAAGTGCTAGGCCGTGTGGACGAGTTGGTTTCGGGCGCGGCGTGTGTTGCATTTGAGTCGTGAGCAGGAGGGGAGCGAAGCCCGTATTGATATACGGGCGAGTTTCCGACGCCCTCAAGGTTCAAATGCGCCGCGTCCTTTCAGGATTTGAGAAAAGACGGTCCATTTCGGCGTTGCAAAAACTTGAAAGGGGGCAACCCTTTCTGCATGTTCGCTCCTGGAGCTGGACAATCTTTTCTCAAACCACGCTCCAAACCAATGCGTCCACACGGCCTAGGAACGTACGAGAGTCGGGCCACATGGCCTGGAGGACAGCGCCTCCAGAAGCGCTGTCCCTTTTGATCAAAACGGATACTCCAGGTCTTTGTTTAATCGCAATCTCGGGCGGATAACCGGTTCCCGCTTTTCCTGCGTCTAGGCCCGGGCTTCGCGCTCCATTCGCTCGGACCACCGATCCGCAAGTTGAACCAGAACCCCCTTGAACTGTTTCTTGGCCGCCAGCAGGAACAGAAGGCGCATAAGAAAATTGCCCTTGGGCCGCGCGGTTATATCAATCGCGAATTCCGCGCCATTGCCAACCGGCGTGACGGACCAGCGGCCCTTCAGATCCGAGATTGGATAAGGATAATCGGGCGCGTCGGTATGAATGGTGAAACCGTAGGACTGCTCAACCTCAAAGGCGTCACAGGTTTCGGTCCAGTGTTCGCCCTTGGGGCCGTAGCATCGGCGTTGCATGCCGATACCGTCGCCGGAGAGCACCTCGACCTTGCTCAGGTTACTGGCGACTTCCGCATAGCCTGGATGGTCGTTCATGACTTTCCAGACAGCGGAAACAGGAGCGGCAACAGCGCGCCTGACACTGGCGATCACGTAGCCATCGCGCGAAGTCACACTTGCCTTGCTCGATGGTGGCGTGATCCTTCGAGCGCCCAGAAACTGGCCGATCGCGAAGACGGCGACACACAGAGCGACGATGTCGATGAGGAGAATGCCTGTCTCCGTCAAATGGTTCATTGCAAGCAGTGCGAACGCGATGCTGGCGACGATCCAGGCAACATCGGCAGCCACAATCAGCATGACTTCCAACCGGGTCACGAAGCTGTTGAGGGTCATCAACAGGAGATCCAGCGCAAAAATGACCAGGCCCAGTCCAATCCCCTGAATTACCAGCGGAACCCAACTTGCAGGTTCGATGAAAAGGATCTCCGAAAGTGTTTCCGGCAGAACCAGAAGCAAGATTCCGGATGCCGTGGAAAAGGCACAGTTGAGGCCAAGAAACACCCTGGCTTGCAAAGTTGTCGACATGGGAAACCTCCATTGCTGCGAGTGAGATTGCCCTGGAGGTTCACGTCCAATCTGAATGAGATCAATTACGTTGGAGGTAATGGACACTGCTGCCAGGCATCGGGATAATGCAGCATGACCATTGCAGAACTTCAGCCGCTTGCGAGATTTCCGGGGCTCTTGAAATCCTGGCGCAAACGCCGCCGCCTCAGTCAACTCGACCTCTCCCTGGAGGCGGGATTGTCACAGCGTCATATCAGCTTTTTGGAGACCGGACGTTCGCAACCGAGCCGGTTCGCGATCTCGCAACTGGGCGAGGCGCTGCAAATGCCGGCCGCCGAAGTAGATGCGATGCTGATGTCGGCAGGATTTGCTGCCCGGTCTCCCGATGAGAAATGGAGTGATGCCACGCGTTCAGCCATCAACATCTCGATCAGTCACATATTGAAAGGACACAACCCGTTTCCTGCGCTTGCTGTAGACCGAACCTGGACCCTGCAAAACGCCAATGAAGCGGCGATGCGTTTCTTTTCCGTCATCGGGGGAGCGGGGGAGCCAAACCTTCTGAGATCGATATTTAAAGAAGGTCCGGTGCGATCCGCCATCGTTAACTGGGCAGATATCACAAAGGCGCTCTACAGGCTTTTGGAGCTTGAAGTTGCCCGGCGTCCCAATGATTTTGAAGTTCAAAACCTTCTTGATGAACTTCTGTCCTACCCGGGAGTTGCCGAAAGCGTTCGCCAACCTGCCCATGAAAGGCCTGCTCCTGTACTTGCCATCCATTTCCGGATGGATGGAGCGGATCTGCATTTGTTTTCGCTGATCGCGACCGTGGGCATGAGTGCGGATGCGGCTATTGACGATATTCGTGTCGAGACCCTGCTGCCTGCCGACGAAAAAACCCGGCAATGGTTTCTGGAACTGGAAAGCTAGCCGGAACTGAAGAGAGGCACGCCAATTCCCCGAAGGCAGAAAAAGAGACAACCACCGGAATAAGCTTTGACGTCGTTCGTTTCCCTCATGACCGCGCTGATGCGGTTTCGACAAGAGATGAGAGAAACGGAAATGGAAACGATTGCTCTACCCCGTCTGATGGCCGCCAAGCGTTCTTATGCCGTGCGGCGCGTGAATCTGGATGAATGTGTGCATCTGATGTCGGATGCCTATGCTCCCCAGGCCGGAGATCTGGTTCTTGCGCGGATCACGGAGATTGGCTCGCATCGCCGCATTGAGTTGCCGAGTGGTCGCAGAGCGACATTGAATGTCGGCGACGAAGTGCTGCTGGCTTACGGCAACAGATACGCCCCCGACCAGTATGAGGCTTATGTTCCTGATGCCCTGGAGCCTTGCCACATGGTTGCCGCCGGTGGCATCGCCGCCAAGGCCGTTTCCTGGCACGACAAGCTGTCCGGACCGACCGCGATCGAACCCGTGGGGGTGCTTTGCGGCATCGACGGGAACGCGGTCAATCTGAAACAGTTCGCTCTGCCGACACTTGCCGGCGCTCTTCCCTCAGCGGTTTTCGGTGTCTTCGGAACTTCGATGAATGCCGGTAAAACGGCCACGGCAGCATCGCTGGTGAGAGGGTTTGCCAAAAGCGGATACCGGGTAGGGGCACTCAAGATCACCGGCACAGCGGCTGGTGGAGACCCATGGCTGATGCAGGACTCGGGCGCTGCGAAAGTGCTGGATTTCACCGACGGCGGTCTGGCAACGACCTTCGGCACGCCGATCGATACGATTGTTTCAACAACAAGGAACCTGCTTCGCACCTTGAACCGCATGGACTGCGATCTTGCGGTGGTCGAGATTGCAGACGGTTTGTTTCAGGAGGAAACCAGGCAGGTCGCTGCAAGTCCGCTTGTGCAGTCACTGTTCGACGGGGTTGTTTTTGCGTCCTGCGATGCGCTTGGCGCGGTCGACGGGATAGATCGGCTTAAAGGTCTGGGTTACGACGTTCTTGGACTTTCAGGGGCTGTCATGCGTTCTCCGCTGGCCATGCGCGAGGCAGCAACGCATCTCGACGTTCCGGCCTATTCGCTGGAAGATCTGCAAGACGCCGCGACGATCTCGGATTTCATGGAAAAGACCGTGTCCACCAGGCTGTCGGCGGCAGGTTGACATGAGTGCGCAAAAGGCAAAACCGGGCCTTCCACTTTTGTGGAACGCCCGGCGCGTTTTCATTTGTGCAGCTCTTGTCGCCAACGGGATTGTTCAGTCGCTCGGTGCAATCGCACTGTCGCTGAGTTCGGCGGCCTTGCTGAAAGGCGATCAGGCGATTTACGGGATCCCGGTTTTTGCGGCCCTAGCCTTTTCTGCACTTGCGGCTCTGGCGCTGTTTGTCGCCCAGACCAGATATGCCGAACATTTCGCGTTGTCCTATGTGCATGATGTCAGGATGGCTTATGCCAGGCATGTCCTGCTATTGCCGATAGACGGCAAGTCTCCGGGCGTTGGTTTGTCACTAACCCGTCTTGTCAACGACCTTGGGGCAATCAAGCTTTGGTTGTCCAAGGGGTTGCTTGCTCTCGTAACGCTTGTGCCAACACTGGGAACGGTTGCCGTCTGGAGCATATGGCAGGAAACGGCGTTTCTATTGCCCTTGTTCGGAAGCTTTTGCCTCTGGGGCGTCGGCGTTCTGCTGGTGGCAAAGCCCTTGCGTGTCAGTATCAGGCAGGCCCGGCAAAAGAGGGGAAGCATTGCCTTGCTTCTTGGACGGGTTCTGCCGGACCGGTTGCCGCTGCTCCTACATGGCAGATTTCAGCCTGTCCTGAACAAGCTTGCGCAAAAGAGTGACGATGTCCGCAAGTCGCTGATTACCCGGGCGACGTTATCCAGTGTGCTGAGAGCTTTGAGCAGGGTCACGTTTCCCGTTGCCGTTGTGATCTATGGACTTGTTGCAGATACCGACGATCTCAAGATTGCGCTTTTCCTGCTGATTTTTGCATTTGTCGTCACGCAACTGGAAGCCGGAGCAGCGGGTATTGAGTATCTAGAGGCCAGCAGAGTGGCGCGGGAAAAACTGAGCGCGGTTTTCAAGCTTTCGGTCATGTCACCCTTGGTGCAACAGAAGTTGCCGGACTTGTCCTGGCAGCACCCAATTGAAATCGACGATCTGCCGCTGCCGTCTGGCAAGTTGCTGAATGCGCAGATACCGGCAAGGCAATCCACAAACATTGTTGGAGAGAACCCGCAGGATCTTCGCTGCATCTCGCTCAGTCTGTGCGGTCTGGCGCAGGATGATCTTTTGCGGCGAATATCGATGGGAAAGATCTCCTTTTCCGATTTGGGAAGGAAAGAGATCTGGCGCCGGACCGCGCTGGTGTCCCCGGTCAACGGAATACCGCACCATCACATGCGGCGACCTGCCGTGGAACTGGGAAGAAAGCATGCTGCGCACACAGAACTGTTTGTCGAATTCGAGAGAATTTTCGGCGTGCAACCGAACTGGGCACCAGACATTGCCACCATCCAGTCCGAGATGGACCGGCTGTTGGTCAGGATTGCGCGGGCATTCCTTCGCTCTCCGCGGTTCATGGTGATCCACGATGATTTTCTCGTTCAAGACACGAACCTCAGACTTGGTGTTCAAGAGCTGGCAAATAACGAGAAAATCACGCTGGTTTTCTTGTCGGAGCAACCGGTCTTGTAACCGAAGCGAGCAGAGAGCGGCTCAGCAGAGCCCCTCTGCCGACAAAAGGCCTGCTCCATAGACCGCATCCGGCCCGATTTCCCCGAGATCTTCAGCTCTCGATTTGAGGAGCGTGTAAACCTCGTCCGGAGTGAGCTCAGGGTGTCGAGCCCTGACCAGGGAAACTGCCGCGGTCACGAAAGGAACGGCAAATGACGTTCCTGTTTTCCACCTTGCCCCCTTGATAGAAGCAGCGGTCCACACATTGACACCCGGTGCCGCAAGATCGATGTGACCGCCACGGATGGCGCGCCTGTACACTTTCCCGGATTTATCGATTGCCGTGACTGCCAGGACTTCAGGGTAAGCTGCTGGAAAGGCCGGTTCCGCGTTTGGACCATTGTTGCCGGCGGCCGCCACTATCGCGATTCCGCGCGATTGAACAAGATCCGTGATGGCGGTGGCAACCACGCTGTTTGGAGGCCCCGCAAGGCTTAGATTGACGACGCTAACCTCTTCAGCAGCCAGATTGTAGAGCGCATCGACCAGCGTGAATGCATCTGTGCGCTCATCTCGACCGTCGCGGTGAAAGGCATCGATTGCGATGAGTTCTGCTGATGGCAACAGACCGCGAACGCGTGTGCCGGGCTGCCCGACAAGGAGGGCTGCAATCGCAGTTCCGTGTATTTGTTTGGATGCTGGAAGGTCTTCATCGAGCATGCTGATGACTTTCAGTTTTGCGTTTGCAAAAACTTCATGATGCCGATTGATGCCCGTGTCGATCATTCCAATCGGCGAGGGGGCGGAGCAAACAGCCGGTGCATCGGTCGACATATTCGGCCAGTTGACCATCTTAAGGGCGGCGCAGTTTTCCTTCTGGCAACCGGTTTCCCCGAACCCGGGTCGATAGTAATGATTGAAATCGGTGTTTTGTCCTGAAGGAAGGGCACGGACCGCGTCGCGAGCTTCTGGCAGAGACAAGGTGTCAGGCACCGCCAATCTATAGAAGCGTCTTTGACTGCCGGGAACGGTGCGTTCTTCCAGAATGCGAAAGCCATCCCTTAGAAGCAGCTGCAGATCCTGGGTTGTCAGATTGAGGACTATGATTTCGCCAGACGCGAATTGCACCTGTGGTGCAGGGGGCTGTGCAGGGCGGCGACTTGCCGAACCGCGATTGTCCTTTTGTGGTCCGAAAAGCCGGCGAATAGGAGCCAGGAATGGCGCAGATTCTGCAGATCCGCCGGAAGATCTTTTCGAGGAGGACGACGACGGGCTGGAGGAATGACTGTTTCCGCCTCCGCCGTCATCGTTGCTATCGTCGTCTCCATCGTCGTCATCGTCATCATCATCGTCCGCAAAGGCTGTGGATGGAGAGAAACCTGATTGTGGATCGACGAAACTGCTGTCTCCGAAAGAGACCAGGAAGAGAATTGTCAAAAAAGCAGCGACAAGCCGTGGCATCATGATGTCCTTTCAGGCGCGGCGATTTTTTTTGGAATAGAACGCGGCCGCTATCCGTAGTCCTTGCAATTACGTTTGAGCGGCCGTGTTATTCCGTTGGCTGCCTCTTTTTCGGAAGGCTGTTTAATGTCGGACTGTTTTAACAAGGCTCTCACAGAAAAACTGCCGAATTTAAGGCGCTTTGCGCTTTCGCTTTGTAAAAGCGCTGATATTGCAGACGATCTTGTGCAGATCACAGTTGAGAGGGCTCTCAAGGCCCGCTCCAGTTTCGACCCAAGCTCACGAATAGAAGCGTGGCTGTTTCGCATACTGAAAAACGCCTGGATCGACATCGTGCGCAAGAAACGTGTGCGCGGAACGGAACTTGATGTCGACGGCGCACCAGAGCTTGCCGGAGAAGCCCAACACGCCGGCGACGCGCGGTTGATGTTTGTTTCAGTCATGGAAGCCGTTGAGACGCTTCCCCTGGAGCAAAGGGAAGTCCTGCTTCTGGTTTGCGTCGAGGAACTCAGCTACGCGGAAGCAGCTGACGTTCTGGAGGTTCCGAAAGGGACAATCATGAGTCGGCTCTCCCGTGCGCGAAGCGCGCTGGCTGACCGAATTGGAATAAAGTAAGCAATCGAACGTTTTCCGCTTTAAACGAGGCAAATGATGGACCGGACCGAGATGACAGACGAACTGATCATGGCCTATGCGGATGGTGAACTTGATGCTGCCGAGGCAAAACGGGTGGAGCAGGCAGCAGCGGCTGACCCGGAAATTCAGCAAAAGCTGCATCGTTTCAGGGAAACCGCCGCGCGTCTGAAGATGGCAGCAAACGATTTGCCTCCAGTCTCAGACGATCTTGCGCAGAGCGTTGCGCGAATGCTCGATGAAGATACATCGAAGACCGGACCGGACTCAGCTGAAAACGTTGTTGTCTTCCAACCGAGATCCTGGACCCGATACTGGCCTTCAGCAGTGGCGGCAAGTTTCACGCTCGCCGTCGGGTTGGCTGCAGGTGTTGCGCTGGCTCCCGTCGGTACAACGTCACAAAAGGCCCCGATCGGTGTTGCAGCTCTCGCAGATCCGGAAATTTCGGTGGTACTCTCCAGTCTGGCGTCCGGAAGCAACACAGTTCTGGCATCCGGTGCAACATTGAATGTGATTGCGTCCTTTACCGATGCGGA
>NZ_JAILWL010000105.1 GCF_025698965.1 Roseibium sp. | reverse complement strand
CATGCCGTCGTAAGCAGGCTCAATTCCCGCAGGCAATTCCCCAAGCAGTGTCTTATAGTCCAAGTCATTGTGAAGATTAGTGAAAACAGCCTTGGTGGGCGCCAGTTTTTTTGTCCAGTCAAGAGCTTCTGCTAAACAGAAATGACTTGGGTGTGGAGTTCGACGCAAACAATCCAGAATTAAATAATCAAGGTTTTTCAATCGCTTGACGGTCGTTTGCGGGATGTCGGAGACGTCCGGTAGGTAAACCGCATTGTTGACCTTGAAACCAAGTGCGTTGATTTCTCCATGAGGAACTTCAATTGGATCAAAGGACAGTGTGCCACCTGCCCCGGTTACTGCCACTTCCTTGCCTGGGAGTATCAGATGATGATCGAGGATGGGCGGGTAGTTGGAACCGGGCGGTGTTTCAAAGCAATAGGAAAAGGCCGATCTTGCCCGATCGAATGTATTTGCATCCATGTAGACCTGGGTTCTCTGGCGAGTTTTCACCCAGAAGCCGCGTAGATCGTCGATACCGTGCAAGTGATCGGCGTGCGAGTGAGTGTAAAGCACTGCATCTACATGAGTTACTTCGGCAGCCAACAACTGGTTGCGGATGTCAGGTCCGGTGTCGATCAACACGGTTGTGCACCCGTTTTCCCCAGCCTTTTCCACAAGAAGTGCGCAACGCGAACGCCTGTTCCTTGGCTCGTTTGGATCGCAAAGTCCCCAGTCATTTCCGACCCGAGGCACACCACCGGAAGAACCGCTGCCCAGGATTGTGAGCGTTACAGTCATCCGCTTGCTGTCTCCAGATTGACGGGTTTGGGTACTTTTTTGAAAAGTCTGAAGAAATTTTCGGTTGTTTGCCGTGCAATTTCCTCTTCCGACACGCCGCGTGTCTCGGCAAGAACCGCTGCAGTCATCGCTGTGTAGGCCGGTTCATTGCGTTTGCCGCGCCTTGGTTGTGGTGCCAGATAAGGGGCGTCTGTCTCAACCAGAATCCTGTCTGACGGCAAATCCCGGGCAATTTCTCGTAGTTCTTCCGATTTCTTGAAGGTCAGAATGCCGGAAAACGAGACGTAGAGACCAAGTTCGATGCCAGTCAGGGCCAGATCTCTGCCGGACGAAAAACAGTGAAGAAGAGCAGGGAACGTCCCCTTCCCCATCTCTTCACGCAAAATTGCCGCCATGTCTTCATCGGCATCGCGAGAATGAATAACCAACGGCAAGCCTGTCTGCCGTGCAGCTTCGATGTGAATACGAAGACCTTCAGCCTGCGCGTCGCGTGGTGCCTTGTCGTAAAAATAGTCCAGGCCCGCTTCGCCGATCGCGACAACTTTTGGATGACCTGACAGCCGGACTATGTCTTCCACCGGTATTCCGCGCTCCGTACCGGCATTGTGCGGGTGAGTGCCGACAGAACAATAAACTTCGGGAAATTCTTCGGCAATTGCACGAACCCGGTCAAACTTCCGGATATGGGTACAGATTGTCACCATGAGTTCGACACCTGATTGCCTTGCACGGGCAATCAACTCGGCACGCTCTCCGTCAAAGTCGGGAAAGTCGAGATGGCAGTGGCTGTCAACAAGCATGTAAGGTCCAAAGAGTGATCGATTTACAGGTGCAAGGCACCATTTCAGCGCGTCTTGATACAGGTTTTTCGAAGAATACCCAAGGCAGGTTATGGTGCCCTGAGGGCAAAAAAGAAGTCCAGGACAACTTGCTTTCGGTCGAGGTTGAGTGCCTCGGCATCTCTGATGGCCTGATTGGTTTTTTCCCACAGTTCCACATAGTTGTAGGCATTGCGGATACCGGCCTGAAGATCCTGGCGCATCTTTTGATGCAGCCATACCTGCAATATGTGCTGGAAACTCTCCCAGTTGTCAGATTGCCCACGAGCGGCGACCAGGTCGGCGAGACCGTGAACCGCGGCTAGGTCGAGTTGATTTGCATTGTCCGCGAGCTTCCTCACGCCCTTGGTAATTGCCAGGCCATCCCCCGACAGAAGCGTAATTGCAGAGCGGAGACTGCCGTCTGCTGTCACGGCTATGTCGCGAAGATCCTCAGCGCCAGGAACCGAGCTGGATGCCAGTTCGCTCAAACCCTGTCCGATTTCGTCGGTACTGAGTGTTTCCAGGTCCAGACGACGACATCTGGAGCGGATTGTCGGAAGAAGACGTCCAGGAGCGTGGCTTAAAACCAGAAACAGGCACCGTTCGGGCGGTTCTTCCAGGATTTTCAAAAGCGCGTTGGCAGAACTGACATTCATGTCGTCGGCGGCGTCGACAATGCAGATACGCCAGGCTTTGGCCGACGCCGTTGTTCCAAAGAATGAAACCGTTCGTCGCACTTCATCAACCGGTAAGTCGGCCTTGAAACGCTTGGACTTTTCATCCCATGGACGCCGTAAATGCAGAATATTTGGATGACCGCCGGCCTTGAGTTGCCGGGCGACCGGATGATCTTCCGGTACAGAAAGATCAGGTGCGGCACTGACCTCCGACCCGAACCGGTCTGGATTGGCAATAACGAATTTTGCGAACAGAAAAGCGAGTGTGGCTTTTCCGATACCTTTCGGGCCTCCGAGGATCCATGCGTGGTGCAGACGTTCGGAGCGGTAGGCATCCAGTAGCGCTTTTTCCGTCATGGCATGGCCAATCAACCTGGAGCGTTCATGCGGCAGCGGGTATCCGGCAATCGCGTCAACTTCAGGGATTTCGAGTGGTTCCAACTTGCGCGCCATCAGCCAGAGCTTTCACCGGTTCGAGCATTCTTGTCAGAAGCATGTGTCAGATCGGATCCAAAGTTTTCACGCACCGCCTCCTGCACAGCGGTTGTCACGCGATCCTGATCCTGGCTGCCATCAATGACTTCAAAGCGGTAAGCCTCCTCCTTCGCGAGATCCAGAAACATCTGCCGACGACGCTCATGGACGGCAATTGCATCACCTTCAAATCTGTCCGGCCCACCGCTATTGTCGCTCTGAGAACGCTGAGCAACCCTGCTCAGACCGATTTTTGCCGGTACGTCGATGAGGATTGTCAATTCGGGTCGTACACCCGCCACAGCGGCGGTTTCCAGGAGTTTCAGGTAGTCGATATCGACACCTGCTTCGCCCTGGTAAACCCGGGTTGAATCAGCATATCGGTCACACAAGACCCAATCACCCCGTTCCAACGCAGGCTTGATGGTGCTGTCTACGTGATCGGCACGCGCCGCTGCAAAGAGCATTGCTTCACCGCGTGGGCCAAGGTCCCTTGCTTCTCCAGAAAGCAGCATGGAACGTATCTTTTCAGCCCCCGGTGAGCCTCCTGGTTCCCGCGTGACGACAACCGATTTCCCCATGCTTTCAAGATAGGTTTTGAGACGCGCAATCTGGGTTGATTTTCCAGCCCCCTCACCGCCTTCAAAGGTAATAAAATGTCCAGGCAACCTGTTCTTGGCTCCGCGTGCATTGTCTGTTTCAGGCCTTGCTATGAAAGCTCTAGCAGGTCTTAAAGGGAATGTGGATGGATTGATAGACTTATCCAATCCAGCCGAACATTAGCTCATGAAGTCCGTCGAGTGCCCGGTTGAACGTACTGCCCTTCCCGACATCCTCTCCGGTTACAAGCGGTGCCCGATAAACTGTTCCCTCCTTGCCGATTACCTGAACCTCACCCACTTCCTTGCCCTTTGAGATAGGCGCTTGCAGAGGACCCTGGTAAACGACCCGAATCCTGTAATCGAGGTTACCGCCACGTGCGAGCAGAACGTCGACGTCTTCTCTGGAAACGAGTGGAACGGTGCTCTTGTCCCCGCCAAAGACCCGCCCTTCGGCGACCGGTTCACCGGCCGGAAAGATAGTCTGGATTGCGAAGAATTCCCAGGCACCGGAAAACACTTCCTTCATGGTCTGTAGACGGTGTTTGTCGGAAGTCAGACCGGCCACAGCAGCGATCACTCTTCTGCCGTTACGGTCGACAGACCCAAGACCGGAAAACCCGTCATTGGGATCATTGCCTCCGCCCAGACCGTCAAGATTTCTGATTTCACCAAGAAGCGGGTTCTTGTTGCGTTGGAATATCTTGTTCCAGGTGAATTCAGGCAGGGAAAACAGCTCATAATAATCCGCGTGGTTTTCAAGAATGTATTCTGCGAGTTTTGCCTGATCTTGGACGGTGGTTGAGCTTGGTTTGTCTTCAAAACCTGTCGGATTGGCGAACCGGCTGTTTTTCATGCCGATGTCCTGCGCGAGTTCGGTCATACGAGCAGCGAAATCGTCTTCCGATCCATCAATACACTCTGCCAGAACAATGGCGGCATCATTGGCGTTGTGGACCAGAAGACCTTTCAAGAGATCCTCAATGCCAATTTCTGACTTGATGGCGGCGAACATGGTGGACCTGCGGGACGGTGCACCACCAGTTCGCCAGGCGTGTTCACTGACCTTGCAAGTCTGGTCCAGTGTCAGTTCACCATTTTTCAGCAGCCTGAAAACCGTGGCTGCAGTCATTACCTTGGTCAGAGACCCTGGCGCGAAGGTTTCATCCGGCGCTTTGGAGAACAGGATCGTGCCGGAAGACGGTTCGTAAAGAAAGGCTTTCGGAGCTTTGGTGACGATCGTTTCGGCTGCCAGTGCCGTGCCGGCACCAAAGATCCCGATTGCGGCGATCGTCATCCAACGAAACATGGCGCGCGTGGCCTCAGGACCTCGGTTTCTTTTACTCGATACACGCATTTATCCGTCGTCCCGACTCAAGTTGCATTCGTCCAGAGGCGGGATCATACCGGATTGTTTTTAAGTTTTGATTTCGGTGGTCCGTTTAGCTGCCCTGATCGATCTTAACAGCCAGTTGCCGCATGGAAAATCCATTTGCGGCAATGCTGGTCAGGACCGAATGCGCGTCCGAGATTCGCCGATTTGCAGAATAAGAGGAAATAGCGCTACCGCTTTGAAGCGTGCTTTTGGTGCCGGGTGCGGGTACACGCAGCACGCCAAGCGAGCCTTCGACCGGGGCCAATTCAGGCGACGCAGGCTGGAAACTATTGTTGGACGCAACCTTGATGGTCGGGTTGCCGGCTTCAAACGCAATCGCGGGATCGAAGGCGACTTTCAGGTTTGTTGCCGGTGCCGGTCGATAGGCTGTGACTGTAGTCGCAGTAGTCAGATATGGGCGTGGTCCCGGAACTCGAACCTTGCCGAAGACAACCTGCGGAGTTGTCTTCGGAGCTGCTGGTTCAGCAAGCGCCAGCATCGTACCAGGACGAGTAGCACCAGGCTCAACTGCGCCGGGTCCCTGATAAGAAGCCATCAGATACTGTTCGTCCTTGCCGTGAAGCGGTGCCTTTCCGACATACTCGACCTTCACTTTGCCAACACCTGCGGACTTGGTGCCGAGCATTGAAGCTACGCGTTCTGAAAGGTCGATCACGCGATTGCCGTGGAATGGTCCGCGGTCATTGACGCGCACGATCATGGAACGGCCGTTGGCGGTGTTCGTGACACGCGCATAGGACGGCAGCGGCATGGTGGTGTGTGCGGCTGTCAGTCCATTGCGGTCAAAGATTTCGCCATTCGCGGTTTTGCGACCGTGAAATGTCGGTCCATACCAGGAGGCAAGGCCGGTTTTTTTGTAATTCGGCTCGTGCTTGGGGTAATACCATTTTCCGGCAATCTTGTATTTTTTGCCGACGACGTAGCGTCCGCCGCCTTTCGGCACGGGCTTGCCGGCGGCAACCATGCGCGGACTGGCCTTGACGCCATATTTTTTCGGGCTGAATTTGGCTTTTTCCTGGGGCGCCGAGCTACAGGCCGCCACGGCAGCCACAGCAGCAGCGGTTATCAAACCGGTGCGCAATTGGGCCCAAACGGTGCGGCCAGCGCGCTGCGCTCCCTCACTTCGTTCAGACTGGTTCTCCATCGACGTATCAGCCAATTGGCTTGATCTCGCACCTGTCCCTAGCATTCCTGCCGTCCTACTCACTAACGCGTTTGGCGGCCCCGCAGCACACGCGACATTTCCGGTACTTATTGTAATCGCACCGGTTACCAGGAATTTCACTCGATCCTTGGATCGAACCCCGCAAGACACATTGCCCCCGCTATGCGTCCCACACATACCCCTGTTTAATCGGAATTTTCTTACTTCAAAGTAAACCAGCCGTCGAGGCGTCTGAGTGGCTCCTTTTCAACACTCACAGAAAAATCGTATGCCGCTAAATGAACAAGAACGAAGCCGATTGTGTAACATATTGTAATAACGCGTGAAACAGACCTGCCAAGGTGATTTTTCCACTGTGGCAACAAGGGCACAGGTCGTCAAAATTCGGTAATCGATGCTGTTGTGATGTAGGTCACATCCGCTCTCGGCAGTTCCGCCTAGTGTGAACCTATTGCTGATGACCGCCCTGTCACAGCAATGCTGGACCCCACCTCCAGCTTTGGCCGTCGGTTCAAAACCCTGCCCACGACACCGAGCCGGCGGCCCCCACCCTTTGAGCATGTTCCGGACTACTGTGCACGTCCTGCCCCTACCCCTGAAAGCACAGCGGAACGGAACATGCCGAAGGACCTCGAACCTTCCACACAATAGAAATCATTGCTGACGTCCACACGATTTTGGTGGTTTCGGCATTCAGTTGAATTCCGGCTCTTGACATTGAGCGCCAGACGAAGGAAACGGGTGAACAGCAGTCGACGGCGCAATGCCAAAAGCTGCTTTGGTGAGGTGGCCGAGTGGTTTAAGGCAGCGGTCTTGAAAACCGCCGTGCGTGAGAGCGTACCGTGGGTTCGAATCCCACCCTCACCGCCATTTTCCCAAAAAAATTTTCGGCGCCTCACAAACCTTTCGATGAAAGCGTGGCAACGTGGACGACCGGTGCCCTCAACTCAATCGTCAAAACGTTTGCGGACCACTGCATGTAGCGGGTGTTTGCGATCGGAAGTTCCAGACCAATTCGACTGATTTTACTGCAATTTCGTTTTCCGTTTACGATGAGTTGCGGTCTGCTCATTCTTGCTGGTTGGTAGGTTGCGCTGGTCGAAGACAGTTGTCTGCGAATTTGAAAACTATCCGGTGCAGGTTGCAGCGAGGCAATGGAGAAACGACACAAGCTTACGATCAGCATCAGTCGATTTGATTTCGGAGGAAGCGCAATTGTATTCAACCCGCGAAAAGGAACTCGTGAATATTGGAGTAGTGATTGCGTTTCTAAGCGCAATGGTGCTGTCAATTTCGGCATCTGCGCAGGACCAGGGTCTGCACAACAGTTCTAAAGAATTCGCAGCCCCAGCGGATCTTTCATGGACGGACTGGGATGATCCGCTTGAACTGGATCGAACATGGCAGGCGGCCATCGTTCGAGTTCCCGCCGGAAAAGGACAATCCAGACAAGTGACAACAGATGACCTGTTGCAGCAGACAACAGGGATTGAAGGAAAGATACCGACAGTAATCTATTTGCATGGCTGCAGCGGGATCTGGCCAGGCACCCATACGCGAATAAAATTCCTTTCAGACAATGGCTTTCTGGTGATTGCACCGGCTAGTCTGGCACGAGAGACCTATCCGCGATCATGCAATGTGGAAACCCACGAGGGAGGATTGTTCCGGGGAACATTGGTTCTGCGACACAATGATGCTGGTTATGCCATTGAAAAGGCGCGGGAAGTATCGATTGTTGATAAAAAGAACATTGTATTGATGGGCTTCAGCGAGGGAGGCTTGGCTACCGTCACATTTGAAGCCCGGAACGAACAGCAACACGTGAGTGCCCGGGTCTCCGAAGGCTGGACATGTCATGTGCCGTGGCCCGAAGCTCGTGGGGTCAACGCTCCCGAAAGTGAACCCGTACTAACCCTCGTTGGCGAACGAGACCCATGGTATCAAAGTCAATGGACCATAGGCGACTGTGCGCAATTCTTGAACCCGACCAATGGCAGTAAATCCGTGGTGTACAGGGATGGTGTTCTTGCCGACAAGCACGGCTTGCTGGACCACGAAATCGCACAACGCGACGTTCTTGAGTTTTTGAACAAGAACCTGGACTTTTGAGGACGGGGTGGATCTGCAACTTTAACCCACCAACCGACCGTATGAATAAGACGACCATACAGTCGGAAGTGTTTCTAGGCGAGACAAAGTTTGGCGTCCGCAGTTCATGATACGCTTTTAGTACGCAGACACCATTATCCGATATTCGCCACTTGCTGACGGGTCGAAATGGCGGACAACGGTGATGTACTCACCAGGGGTGAGTTCCGTCACGATGCGTGAGTTGCGCCCGTTACCGGAATCGTCGTCTTCGGCAACCTTTCTGGTGCTGCTATCTGGGCCAAACAGGCTGACAACCAAATCGGTACTCCCGGTTGTTTCAATGACGTGGATACCGGTTTCCTTTACATGAAAGTTGAAAAGGTTCTCTTCGCCACCAGAGGAAATCTCGGCGAGCGCACCACGTAATACATCCAACTCAGTAGCGTTGGTCGATGTGCCGGTATCGCGACCTGGATACATGACCTTGCTGGCAACAAAGGCTTTGTCTTGAGCGGATAGATCGTCATTGTCCTGAGTCCCGCCCATGTTGGTCGTCCACTCATCCGGGAAGGCGTAAAGCATGACGGAATGCTCATCAAAATCCGTGCCGTGAACCTGATCAGCTCTGTATTTATCCAGGACATTGTGTCGGATGGTCGCTTCATCCCAGAAGTTGGGAGGACCCGACAAATCAGAGATGACTGCTGCTTCATTCCATTCAATGCCACCGTCGGGATTCTGATGCTCGTGACTGAGCCCGATCATATGGCCGAACTCATGTAAAATGACGCCTTGATCCACCCATCCGAGATTCAGCGTTGCCGCATGCAGAGGAATACTCAAATTGTCGGTACCAACATAGGACCAGGCACCGTCATTTGCGTCAAAAGAGACCCGGATTTCGGCGCGGGGGTCCTCAGAGAATTCAAAATTTAGGTTGGCATGCTCCGTCCACATCGGGGCAATTGTGCGGACCATATCCTGGTCACTTTGCGAACCACCGAGAAACCGAATTCTTATCGTGCTTTCATTCGGCCATTGTTTGCCGATCAATGATATCGCGCGCTCTTTTCCAGCAATCATCCGAGTGCGCAAGGGGCGATTGAGTTGTGTTGGCAGGAGTCTGTCAAAACACATTTTACGTGCGGGTTGCATGATTTCTAATCCTCCCTGATTGGGTTCGATCTAAAAAAGGCTTTCATTAAAACGGGGAGCTGGGGCCACAAAGACCGGGTTTTGATTGTCCGCGATGTCGATCACCGAGCGTTGAACGAGTTGTTCAAGTCTGCCGAGATCCGTTGAACTGCTCGAACTGGAACGCAGCGCTTTCGCCAAGGAATAGGTAAACGCCCCATAAGACGTAACGCCGTGACGATACTCATATGCGAGTTGATGTTCCTGACAGGCTTGCAAGATGACCGGCAGGTACGGCCCCAGGTGTCCCAACTGCTTTCTGCGGGAATTGAATGATCTGTTGTTCAATCTGAGAATGTCGGTTGCCCTGAACAAACGCCGCTGCCCGTTGGCTCCCAAATAGCCAATCTCTCGTGTTTTGCGATTGTCATCGAGGCTCTCGTTTTGGACCGGCGGTTTGCGATAAGTCCAAATCTGTTTTTTCTTGTCCCACTGCATAACGCGATGCCGGATATCATCCGGAGGCGATAACCCGCGTGGTTTCGCACCACCGGAGCGCGTCATTCCACCGGAATGACAGCAATCCAACACTGCAATGAACTTCGCATCGTACGGTAGCTGGCTATAGAGCTCATAAAACCTGTCATCGGTGATCGCCCGGTCTTTCGACCAGTCAAAATCGACCGGCACCAGACACTCGTCGACGCGGTCTATCGTTTCTTCGGCGCCATAATCCGGGATTTGGGCACCATGTCCTGAAAAACAGAGAACGCGCTCCTCCCCTGCCCGCGTTCCTTCAAGCAGCCAGTCCAATCGCCGCCAGATTTCTTCCGTAGTTGCCCGCTGGTCCAGCAGCAACCGAATTTCGCTGGATTGGAACCCGTTTTCCTGGAGCACTTCGCTCATCAAAAAGGCGTCGTTTACACACCCCTCCAGGCGCATATCCTCACTTCGGTACTCATCAATTCCGATGATCAGAGCTTTGCGTTGATGAGTTCCACTCGAGCGTACTTGGGAACGGGTCGAGCGGGCCAGTGAACGATTGCCCTTAGTGCTGACAAGATCAGACCAGACAGAATGCGTAACATTGATATGACTGAGGTAATGAGTGGCGTCATGGTCGGCGACCCCATCAATATCGAACGATGTCAAAACCTGCTCGAATTTTTCATCGTGCAAATCTAGCGTCGTTGTAAAAACATCATCGTGAACATTGAAGAGATGATACCAGTACCCGCAATCGATTGGTTGGATGCGTCCTGCAAAAATAGATCGAACGAAAGGATTCCCTATCTGTGACCCGAAAGAGACGAATGTACGGTTCTGGCAAAGTGCGGGAAGCCCGGAGTTCTGGAAGGTATCATAAGCTACCAGACTCCCGAGGGAGTGCGCAAACACAACATGCGGTTCTTCGGCTGTTATTGTGCTCGCAAGTGACTTTCGGAGTTCGTTTCTGAGCTCCTCGTTTTCCGCCCATTTAACCACCATCCCAGCGGTCCATCTGAGCCTGTCCCGAATGCCGCGTGCGGCACGCGTTTCTGGCCTTTGAGACGGACTTATTTCTCGGGATGTAAAGAAATCATCGAAGCCGTGAACAATGCCGCTGGCTGTCATCTTGGCTACGGCTTCCAGCGTTCCCAAAGCCGATAGCGAGGTGTTTGCAAAGTGAGCATCGTAGTTGAAGAACGAGATCTCAAGTTCGTTATCTGATGAGAGACGATCAAATGACTCTTCCAGTGCCTTTATCCATGAGGCTTGCCATTCACCATTCACGGGATGATTGCCAACACCATGAACGCAGAGAACACGCAGCTTTTGCATGCTGAACCCTCCAAAAAAGCAACAAATCCACCTATTTAAATCCAAGAATAAATAATTGTACTTGCCGGTAATTTTATGTGAGGATAGAAATTCATTTTTTACTGTAGAAATTCTTCGTCAAATGGATGTAAAGCTCTTCTTTGAGAAGAAATATTTTCGGTGCAACATTGCCGCGTAAAATAATGGCATCCATGATCGAAGTTTCGTTAGGTAACTATGGATGCGTTTTGAATTTCGCGCAAGAGGGGAATGGATGGCATTCGCCACCAATGCGCGCAGCTTTTAGTGGTGGTAAGGGTTGTATCATTCCCTGCAAACTGAATGCGGGGACTGGTTTTCACAATGCGTTCAGCTACCAAATCGACAAGTCGTCGACGTCAAAACCGCGTCTCGCGCGAATTTGAACATGAGGCATTTGGTAATTTCGTCTGACGGTATGGCTCAGCGTTCGGACAACAGTAGTTTGAACCCGAGTGCGACCATGATCGATCCGGCCAGGCGTCTCATCAACAAACCGCAGGCACGGGACTTCTTGATCAGCGCAGTCACCCGGTCGGCGAAGATCACGCAAGAGACTTCCGCTCCCGTGAAAATCAGGTTGGCTACAAAACCCAAAACAATGATCTGAAGCCAGATAGGGAACGTTGCGCCCTGATCCGTAAACTGGGGAAGGAAAGCAATAAAGAAGAGTGCCGATTTTGGATTGGTCAACTCAACCAAACAGCTTTCTTTCAAAGCGTTGACATGGCGCTGCGTGCGTCCGCCGACTGGCCCTGCGTTCTCAATCGTTTCAGAAAGCAGGAACTTTGCTCCGAGCCAGAACAGGTACCCCGCCCCTATTACTTTCAACGCTACATAAGCAACTGGAACGGTTTGCAGAACCAGGCTCAAGCCGAACGCCGCAGCCAGGATATGAACATAGCTGGCGAAATGAGTTCCTATGGCCGAGAACAACCCCGCTTTTCTGCCTCTCCCAACAGTTTGCGCCGCCATATAGAGCATACCTGGACCCGGAGTTATGGACAGGACAAGAACAGTCGCCAGAAACGGAAGCAAGTAGTCTGCACCAGGCATGTATCATCTCAAGTTGGTTCAAAAGGTTGGGAGTGAGGTTAAGTGCCGCTTGGTTGCGAAACAACTGAATACTGCATCGAACTCATGATTGGAGGTTTCTCATGAAGGTAAGAAAGTCTGCATTGTGTGGCGGATAAAGGCGGCACTCCCGACTTTCTCCAATCCTGCACCTTTCCAAATCAGCCTTCTATCGTCATGGTGCAATGATGAGCGCTTTGTTTGAAGAACTGGACTATGCACCCACGCCCATTGGCGCGATTTCGTTGCGTCGACGGCATATTCTGGCCCTCAAGACGGATGTCTTTGAAATACTGCTCGGTGAAGAACACCTGATGTCGAGCCTGTTCACCGCATCAGAGGTAGCATTGGCTGACCTTGGGCTAGCAGCGTTGTCAGGCGAAGGTCTGGATGTTCTGGTTGGTGGATTGGGCCTCGGTTACACAGCCCAGGCTGTGCTGGCACATGAGGACGTTGGTCACCTCACCGTGGTCGACCTTCTGGAACCGGTGATCCGCTGGCACAATGAAGGGCTTGTGCCTATGAAAACAGAATTGGCCGATGACCCTCGCTGTCAATTGTTGCAAGGCGATTTTTTTGCTCTGGCAGCATCGGATAAAGGTTTCGATTCACGACAGCCAAACCGTCAATTTGATACCATTTTGATCGATATTGACCACACACCGGAGCGGTTGCTGCATGGCGGTTCAAAGGGATTTTATACGGTTGAAGGCTACCGCGATTTGCAGCGGTTCTTAAAACCTGGCGGGGTCGTCGGGCTCTGGTCTGACGAAGCACCGGATAAGGCCATAACTGCTTTGCTCGATGAAGCCTTTGAGGATGCTTGGGCTGAGCCTGTTGTTTTCGAAAATCCGTTGCAGGACGGACGGGAGGTTACACAGGCCGTTTATCTGGGGCGAAAAGCCTGACTCGAAACTCGCACCAGAGGTCCAGATGACGGCCAGCAAGCCCGTAAACGGCATCAGCACCTGTGCTTGATAGGCAATATTCCCTTCAATTCACCTTTATCCAAACCGCTCAGTAGTTTCCAAACCGTCTTCTGACCTCAAATGTTGGTCGGTGGAAAGGATTTGTTCCACTGACTGCCTTCGCGCCTTCAACCTTCAGCAGTATTTTTCTCTGCAGTCCTGGCAAAGAACAGAGCATTAAGATCGTCAATCGCCATAGGACCGCCGAAGAGATAGCCTTGACCTGTATCGCAGCCAAGCGCGACCAGCGTGTCCCGTTGGTCGACGGATTCAATGCCCTCGACCACCACAGCCATGTCCGAAAAAGCCGCGATCTGAAGCACCATTTTAAGGATTTCGCGCTGAGCCGGATCATGAGTCAACTTGCCGGCAAGAGCACGATCGATCTTGACTTCGTTCCATGGAAACTCGGTGAGACTGGAAAGCGTTGACGTCACCGCTCCGAAATCATCCAGGGAGATTTGCAGGCCAAGGGAGTGGAAGTTCGAGAGGCACGTTTTGATACGGTTCGGGTCCTTTAGAACAGCTGTTTCGGAGATCTCCAGTTTCAACCGGGAAGCAGGCAATCCGCTTTGGACAAGGCAGTCCTTGATTTTGGCGTAAGGGTCGTCATCAAGACATTGGGCGGCGGAAAGGTGAACCGAAAGTGTCAAATCCGCCGGCAGCATTTGTATCTGGGCGCTGGCGGTTTTCAGAATCCGCCAACCAAGGGCAACGATGTCGCCATTTTGTTCGGCAATTGGAATAAACTCCGAAGGAGAAATCCAACCAAGTTCGCCGTGGAACCATCGTGCAAGTGCTTCCACACCTATAATCCGGCCTGATTTCAAATCGAATTGCGGTTGAAAATGCGGCAATATCTCGTCGGCCTCAATGGCGCGCGGCAGTTCTCTTGCAATTTTCCGGCGCCTTTCCGCATCGGCGCGCATCGACGCTGTATAAGCGACCGGCCGACGCTGATCGAAATTCAAAGCGTCTGCAACAGCAAGTTCTGCATTGCGGATCAATTCATAAGCATCCAGACCCAAACCGCTTCCTTGTGAATACCCGATTGCCGGAGAGATCAAATGTGCGTCACTCGGCGTCAGAACGGGCTTTGCGAAAGCCTCGCGGATATGACGGGCAAAGATGGAAGGGTCAAAGTCTATTGCCATATCGCTGACGGTCATGACAATGAAATCCTTCGCATTGGCGCGCGCGACGATTGCCCGGTCCTTTAAGGGGACGGTCACGCGTTGCAGACGTTCCGCGACAGCACGAACGATTGTATCCTGCAATCCGATTTCATGCCGTTCCGGATCGGGTAATCGGGTTTCCAGTCCGATCCAGTAAACGGCGACGAACCGGTTTTCAGGTGCCGTCTTGCAAAGGCTCTCGAGCTGCTTTTCAAAGACTTCCATATTGATCAGACCGGTCTGACCGTCTTGCTGTATCTGGCGCTTCAGTGTGTCCGCGTGGTTCCTCGCCCTTTCGAAATCCTGCGTCAACCTTCCGTTTTTCTTTTCAAGCGAGAGTGCCCATAGCGCTGTCAGCAGGATCAAGGCCAGACAAAGTAAGCCCTCCAGGATCTGTAGCTGGTGATAGAATGTGCGGGAGGCTTCAGACCTCAACGCCGCATCCTGGACAAGAGCCTGGCTAAAGGCGCGTAATGACATGCCGATTTTTTCAAGCACGATGAGCGCGTGGTTGACGGACGCCTGGTCGTCGAGGGCATCCAGATAAGGTGCCAGCCTGCGCAACTTCTGAGTGGCAGCGCTGAGCGGTTCGCCACCGCTGCCTGGCCAGTTTTCAACACTTGTCAGCAGTGCTTTGTAGGCACGTTTTGCCGCAAAGGCGTCATCGACATTCTTCAAAACAGAATACCTGCCGACAGCCCTTTCGAGCGTAGTGGTGTCCAATTGCGGTGTTTCGCTGATCAGGTTGCGCCAGGAAAGGTTATTTGCACGCATATCATACCCGGCTCTGATCAGGTGCATGCTGTTCACTGCCAGGAGCATGAGAATGACGCCGATAAGCGCAGGTGTCTTAAATCGTAACAGACCATCAAACTGCATCGGCCGTTCCGCCCCGGTGACAGAATATCCGGATCCGACACGGATCCTTGAAAAAGTGGATCCGGTTTGCCTGTTACTTCAGACCAACCGGTGCCCCCCGGTTCGTCGTACTGTGGCCGTGTTATCGGAAACCAATGCCTTGCAACACTTCCTCAGGTGG
>NZ_JAILWL010000104.1 GCF_025698965.1 Roseibium sp. | reverse complement strand
TAACCTGGGAAATGCGCCATTTCGTCATTTTCAGTGTCGTGTCCTGCACCGTTTTTTTTGCCGTTGGCTTAGCCGCAAGCGGAAACTTTCTGGTTGCCGGTGGATTGGGGTTTGCGGGCGCGTTCGGATTCCCGCGCTGGTACGTCTCGAACAAACGAAAGCGCCGGTTCAATGCGTTTCTTGATGAGCTTCCCAATGGGGTGGACATTATTGTTCGCGGCGTGAAAGCAGGACTGCCGCTGGGGGACTGTATCAAGGTTGTCGCCAAGGAAGCCCGTGAGCCGGTCGCAACGGAATTCAGAAAAATCACGGAGACCCAGGTGATGGGGATATCTCTTGGGGATGCAGTTGCAAAATTGCCGGAACGTGTCCCGGTTGCCGAAGCCAATTTCTTCGCAATCGTCGTTGCCATCCAGCAAAAGGCAGGTGGCGGTCTGGCAGAGGCCTTGAATAACCTGTCAAAGGTTCTTCGCGGTAGAAAAGCGCTGAAAGGCAAAATCAAGGCTTTGAGTGCGGAAGCCAAGTCATCTGCAGGTATTATTGCCGCGATGCCGTTCGCGGTTGGCGGTATCATGTTCTTCATCGCACCCGGCTACATCGGATTGCTGTTCAGCACGACGGGGGGCAACATCATCATCGGTGGTTGTCTGATGTGGATGCTCTGCGGCGTTTTGGTGATGCGCTCTATGATCAACTTTGATTTCTAGGAGGCAAGATGAGTTTCGAAACGATCGCCTCGAGCCAGTTTCTGGCCGCAGTATTTGCGATGATTGCAGTGACCGGGACAATATTCTCGCTCGTCATGCCGCTGCTTTCTCGCGATGCCTTGAAATCGCGGATGAAATCCGTAGCTATCGAGCGTGATAAATTGCGCGCAAGAGAAAGAGCGCGGATCCAGGCAAGTCAGAATTCGCCCAAAGCTTCATTGCGCAGCATGCAACCCAAGGCGCAGATGAAGAGCCTTGTTGACCGGTTGAATCTCAAAGAAATGCTGTCGGATGGATCGACGCAGGAAAAGCTGAGAATGGCGGGTTATCGCGGCGTTGCCCCTCTCTATTACTTCCTGACGGCCAGAATTGCGGTTCCCGGGATATTGCTTGCTGTTTCGCTTTTCTACGCGCTGTTGATCCTTCCCGACACGTATCCTCTGTTTTCCAAGCTCTTGATGTGCATCGCGGTTTCAGGCTTTGGAACGTTTTTGCCGAACGTCTATCTCAAGAACAAGATCGACAAACGGAAAATGGATATACAAAGGGCTTGGCCGGATGCGCTTGATCTCATGCTTATTTGTGTCGAATCCGGAATGTCCATCGAAGGGGCGTTTCAGCGCGTTGCCGAAGAGATTGGCATCCAGTCCATTAACTTGGCGGAAGAACTGACCCTTACCACGGCAGAACTGTCGTATCTCAGCGAACGCCGGACTGCCTATGAGAATCTGGCAAGCAGAACCGGTGTCGACGGGGTCAAGAATGTGATGATGGCGCTCATCCAGGCCGAACGTTACGGTACGCCTGTTGGGACTGCCATCCGAACGATGGCAGACGATACCCGCGATCAACGTATGCAAAAGGCAGAAGAAAAAGCTGCATCCCTACCGCCAAAACTTACGGTTCCGATGATCCTGTTTTTCCTGCCTGTGCTTTTCTTTATCATCATGAGTCCGGCTGTTATGCAGGTCATGGACGCCTTCAAGTAAATTTATCATGTTGGGGGCAAGCACCCCCTGCAGGTTTTCGAGTTGACCTTCGGCGCCGGCGTTCCACGTCCGGCGCTGTTTTTTTTGTATGGAGCCAGGAATTACGATTGACGGTGCCAGGAGTGTTTTTTTGACGCCCCAGAAGGAATGGGGCCGGGAGATCTAACCGGCTCTTCTGTCCCCGCCAAACCCGACAAGAACACCTTTCTTGGAACTACACCGGACTTCCAGGGTGCTGCCCTGATCTCGGTAAGTCCCAGGGCGACACCCGGTTACCGTGCAGACAAACTAAATCCAAAAGCAGGGCTTTGCCGGGCAGCTGGCAAAAGCGAGCCGACTTTGGAGAAATACCCGCAAGGTGATTGAGGAGTGAAAACTGCGGTACTAAAAATTGATTTGGACTTCGGGGTACTAGCCCTGGCGCTTTTGCATCATGGAGCGCAGATAAGCGATGTTGGCTTCTGCCTGGCGGGGATCGAGTTCCGCCTGGGCCACCTGGATCGCTTCGTCATACTTGCCCTGGATACCCAGAACGAGCGCCAGATTCTGACGCACCCGGCTGTCGGCACCTGGAAGGGTGGCCGCCCGGCGCAGATTATATTCGGCGTCAGGAAGGTCGTTGGACAGAAGGTAGGACAGCCCGAGATTGTTCAGCAGGCTTGGATCGTCCGGAGCAATTTTTAGTGCCTGTTTGTAAAGGCTTCTGGCTTTTTGATGGTTGCCCGTCTGGTCATAGATCGCCGCCTCGGCGGACATCAGCTTCCAGTCTGGTGTGTCGGGTTGCTGCACGCCTTGAAGGACATTCAACGCTTCGTCGAAACGCCCGTTCATCGCCAGAACCTTGCCGTAGGCAGATGCGATATCCCGATCCCTTGGATGAGCAATCACACCCGCGCGCAAAACAGCCATCGACTGAGGCATCTGGCCGTTCTGGCTGAGGGCATTGGAATAGCCGAGTATCGCCGCGCGGTTTTTCCGGTCTTTTTCGTAAGTCTTGCCCCACTTGGACACGGCCGTTCGTGCTTCATAGGAGCCCGGAGCCGTGTAATGCACTCCCGAGGCGGGTGAATGTGTACCGGTATTGGATTTGTTGGAAGCGCATCCAGTGATCAGAACGAGTGCAGTCATGGCCACAAGCGTCGATGTGAGACGGGTAGGGCGTTTAACAGAACCGGTTCTGGGCGGGCGCATTTTCAACATCCTTGTTGTCCGCAGCTTTATTGTTTCTCTTGGAAACGTTCTTACACAAATAGATAATTAACCCTAATGGATGGTTAAACGCCGTCGCGTTTTGCGAGAAACGCCAAAGTGCGCGCCAGCCATGTTGCGTCTGTGGAGCAGGCAGCTTACCTGTTGAGCGACCAGATCAATTCAACGGAGTACCTCGCGTGCGTGAGAGCCTTGTTCGTAAAAGTGATGTTTCCCGATCCACTCCCATCATCGCGGTTACCGAAGCCAGCCTGACGGAGACGCTTGCCGGGCTGGGGGAATCAGCCGCCGCCTGGTGCGAAGCCAATGATTTCACAGGCAAAGCTTCCACATTTCAGCTTGTGCCAGGCTTGAAGGAGGAAGGGGCAGCAGTTCTCTTCGGGGTCGAGGACACCGGTTTACCGCACCCGTTTGCACTGGGTGGCCTCGCCAAGGGCCTACCGGCTGGGGACTATCATCTGGCAGATGGTTTCCCCGACCCTGAACAGGCCGCGCTTGGATTTGCGCTGTCCGCCTACAAATTTGAACGCTACCTCTCACCCGCAGGCAAGACACGGCGCCTTGCGGTTGGGGGCGATGTCGATCTTGACAGGATTGGTATTGTTCTCGATGGCGTGCAGCTTGCCCGGGACCTGATCAATACGCCGGCGAATGATATGGGGCCGGAAGAACTTGCCTCTGAAATTGAAGAGCTGTTCAGCGCCAATGGCGGAAGCGGTCGGATCATCGTCGGCGATGACCTGCTGACGGAAAACTTCCCGATGGTGCACGCTGTTGGGCGTGCAAGTGCACGAGCGCCTCGTCTTGCGGATTTTACCTGGGGTGCGGAAGACGCTCCCAAGATCACGCTGGTCGGCAAAGGAGTTATTTTCGATACCGGCGGCCTCAATCTGAAACCGGGATCTTCCATGTCCTTGATGAAAAAGGATATGGGCGGCGCCGCAAACGTACTTGGCCTGGCCTCCATGATCATGAAGGCCAAATTGCCGGTGCGACTAAGGGTGATTGTTCCGTGCGTCGAAAATGCAGTGTCCGGAAACGCTTTCCGCCCGGGCGACATTCTTCAGAGCCGCAAGGGATTGAGCGTTGAAATCGGCAACACCGATGCGGAAGGACGACTTGTTCTGGGTGATGCGCTGGCGCTGGCGGATGAGGAAAATCCGGAGCTTTTGATCGATATGGCGACGCTGACCGGTGCGGCACGCGTTGCCCTGGGGCCGGATTTGCCGCCGTTCTACACCAAGGATGAAGAGTTGGCCGACGACATATCAGTCATGGCAGAAGCGTCGACAGATCCGCTGTGGCGCCTCCCGCTCTGGCAACCATATATGAAATATCTCGACAGCAAGATTGCTGACATCAACCACATCAACACCACGGGTGCCGGTTTTGCCGGTTCGATTACAGCGGCTCTGTTCCTGTCCAAGTTTGTCGAAAACACGGATAGCTGGGTTCATTTCGATATCTACGGCTGGACACCTGCAGAAAAACCTGGAAAACCCTCGGGCGGTGAGGCACAGGGCATCCGCTGCCTGTTCGATCTGGTCTCGGAGCGCTTTTCAACCACACAATAACGGCTCCGAAACGTTTGTGTGTTTTGATAGTCTTGGTGAAAGGTAGGGACCGGCTGATCCATGGCTGTCGAAATACGCGCTTCGCAGGCGTTGAAATTGATGCATGAGGTGAATCTGGCACTGGTGCGCGACAGTGAACAGGACCTGTCCGCGCGCCAGCTGACGATCCTTCTCAGTGTTTATCTGGAGCCACCTCCGCACACTGTCCGCGGTCTGGCTGCCAAATTGAATGTCACCAAGCCGGCGATCACACGCGCTCTCGACACGCTCGGCGGCATGAGGTTGCTGTCGCGCAAACGTGACGACGCTGACAAACGCAATGTAATCATCACCCGCACGGTTGAAGGGGCTCTCTATTTGGAGCAACTTGGAGATCTTGTGGTCGACAAGGCCAGGGAACTGCCGCGCTGAACCTTTCCCGTTTGCTGGATTGAAATTCAAAATGACAGACACGTTCGACCGCCGCCGACATCCAGTCCGCCAGGATCTTGCCGCTCTCGATTATCAGGACCGGGTCGAGACCGAACGGTTTGTCGAGGGGGAAGTCTTCCAAATTGCGGCTGATCGGTTGGATGTCCGTCCGGAACCACGATTGGACCGCTCAATTGATACCGAAGCGCTGCGCGGCGAATGGGTGACCATTTACGAACAGACGCCCGAAGGCTGGGCCTGGGGGCAGCTGGATACGGACGGTTATGTCGGCTGGTTGTCCTCCGATGGACTGGGTGCGGTATCTGCGGCGACGCACCGGGTTCGTGCCTTGCGCACCTATCGTTATCCGGGACCGGACCTGAAATTTCCCCCGCTTGGCATGTTGTCGATCGGATCGAAGGTCACAGTGGCCGGCGAAGCGGAAACACGAGGTCTGAAATACGCTCAGCTCAGCGACGGCTCATCCATCGTTGCAAAGCACCTGGTGCCTATTGAGGCGAAGGAAATGGACTGGGTGGCTGTTGCCGAAGAATTTGTCGGCACGCCCTATCTATGGGGTGGCAGATCAAGTCTGGGACTGGATTGCTCCGCGCTTGTGCAACTTGCGGCACAGGCCGGAGGCTACGATCTGCCGCGCGACAGCGACATGCAGGAAACCGAAGTGGGGGAGGTAATTCCCCATGATGATCCGGCAAGCTTAAGGCGCGGCGATTTGATGTTCTGGAGAGGTCATGTCGCCATCATTACCGGTCCGAACAGGATTCTGCATGCCAGCGGTTACACAATGACCGTCGCTTTTGAACCCCTGGACCAGGCAATCGACAGGATCGCGAAGACGGAATGGGGCGCGATCACCAAGGTGCGGCGGCTGCCGGTGCTTGATGGAGACTAAGCTTTCGGCGTCAGTGCAAGTTTGGGCTCCGCCTCTTGAACCTCTTCGGCCGTCCCCTGAATTTCACCCAGTTCCAGATCCTCGATCTTGCGGCTGCGCTTGCTGATCTTGTCGGTCGAGATCAGGATCTGGTCGATATCCTTGTTTGCCTGGGCAAAATGGGATTGCAGCTTGCCGACACGGTCGTTGAGACGACTGACATCGGCGACAAGATGACCGACTTCCGCCTGGATCAGGTGGGCCTGTTCCCGCATCTTGGCATCGCGCAGGACTGACTGGATCACCTGTATCGACAACATCAGCAGGGACGGAGACACAATGACGACCCGGGTGCGGTGGGCGCGCTGCACCAGATCCTCGAAGTTTTCGTTCAGTTCCGCAAATACGCTCTCGGAAGGGACAAACAGGAATGCGGTGTCCTGCGTTTCTCCGGGCAACAGGTATTTCTCACCGATATCCTGAATATGCTTGGTAAAGTCCTTGCGAAATTGCGCCTGGGCATATTTCAGCTGATCGTCGCTCTCCGCTTGGCGTAGCAGGTTGAAGGCTTCCAAGGGAAACTTGGCGTCAATGGCGAGCGGCGGTGCCCCGTTTGGCATGTGGATCAGGCAATCGGGACGGCTGTTGTTGGAAAGCGTTGCCTGGAAGGAATAGGTGCTTGGCGCCATCTGATCCTGAATGATCGCTTCCATGCGCCCCTGACCGAAGGCACCTCTTGTCTGTTTGTTCGCAAGGATTGCCTGAAGCTGACCGACTTGTCCGGACAGATCGGTAATTGTGCTTTGGGCCCGGTCGATGACGGCAAGGCGCTCGTGAAGGTGGCGCAAGCCGTCCTGTGTGCGTTTGCTGGTGTCGGCCATAGACAGTCCGAGCTTGTGTCCCATGCCGTCCAAGCGTTCATTGACCGCGCGCATCAGGTCGGATTGGCGCGAGCCGAACACCTCGGCCATGGTCTGCATCCGGCCGGTCATTTCCCCTTGCGATTTCAGAAGCTGGGAAAGGTGGCTTTCCAGCTCGTGGATCCGCTCGGTCGAGGCGGTGTCGGCCTCCGCGCGCAGCCGGATCTCCCGCATGGTTTTCAAAACCAGCCAGACGATCAGCGCCAATAGCAAAAATCCGCCCACAATTGCGGTTTCCAGAACCGTCACCGGGCGGCCACTCAACTCAAACAGGATCTCATTCATGAAACAAACATAGAACGATTCGGGGTCAAGGCGCATCTGCGGCGGTTGAAACCTGCGTTGAAAACCAGCACTGACCTTGCGATTTCCGCGTTGACCGGCGCGGCGCGATTGCCTATGTCAAGCGCATGACGATACGCCCCATTATCACCATTCCTGATCCGGTTCTCCGTGAAGTCTGCGCGCCAATCGATACGATCGATGATGAGGTCCGTGCGCTGGCAGATGACATGCTTGAAACCATGTATGACGCACCTGGTATCGGACTGGCTGCCAGTCAGATCGGTATTTTGCAGCGCATGTTTGTTTTGGATGTTGCCAAAGAAGATGCGCCTAAGGAGCCGATGGTATTCATCAATCCGAAAATTGTCTGGTCGAGCGAGGACCTCTCCGTCTATCAGGAGGGCTGTCTGTCGATCCCGGAATATTTCGAGGATGTCGAACGGCCCGCCGAGGTGACCGTACAATTTCTGAACCGCGAAGGTGCGGAACAGGAGATCAAGGCCGACGGATTGCTGGCAACCTGTATTCAGCACGAGCTTGACCATCTCAACGGGAAATTGTTCATTGACTATCTGTCAAAGCTGAAGCGCGACCGCGTCGTCAAGAAATTCACCAAACAGGCGAAACTGGCGGCGAAGCCGTAAGAGCGAAAAAGGGGGCAGACGACATGGATCAGGCCTTGTTCCTGAAGATTTTCGCTGCGCTCTTTGCCATCATGAGTCCGATAGCCAATCTGCCGGTGTTTCTGACTTTGACTTCCGATCGCGGACCTGCATTTGAGCGCAAGGTCGCCTTCACGGTGATGATCGGTCTGACAGTTGGTGCGGTCATTGTCGGTTTTTCCGGCGACATAATTCTGAAAGTCTTCGGAATCAGCCTCGACGCCTTCCGTCTTGCCGGAGGCTTTCTGATTCTCCTGATCGCACTGGACCTGATCAGGGGGCAAAAGACCACCGCTCATCACGGTACTCAGAAGGAAAAGGAAAACATGAAATCGCAGGACAATCCTGCGATTTATCCGCTGACAGTTCCGATCCTGCTCGGACCTGGCTCGATTTCGACCATGATTATCTTTCGTGGCCAGGTACACGGAGCCTCGCAGGAGATTGCCTATATAGCCGGTGTCGGCGCTGCGATCGGCTTACTTGTCGGGACATTCTTTGCCGCCCCATTCCTGTCCCGTTTTATCGGTGAAACCGCGAACAGCGTGATGAGCCGTATCATGGGAATGATCCTTGCGGCGATTGCCATGGAAATGATGACGGACAGCCTCAAAGTCCTGTTGCCCGGACTGGCGTAAAGCGTAATAAGGGGCAAAATCTAAAAATTGCTCAGGTGCCCTCAAAGGAGCCCCAAGGAAACTCATGTCTCTTCGCGTTGTATTTATGGGCACCCCGGACTTTTCGGTGCCGACCCTGATGGAAATCGTCGGTCAGGGGCACGATGTGGTTGCCTGTTACTCGCAGCCGCCCCGCCCGGCAGGCCGGGGCATGGACCTGAAGAAGTCACCGGTTCACGAAGCTGCTGAATCCTTCGGTATTCCGGTATTTACACCCAAAAGCCTCAAGGGAGAGGACGAGCAGGCACAGTTCGCCGCGCTGGAAGCTGATGTCGCCGTTGTCGTCGCCTATGGATTGCTGTTGCCCGCTCCCGTGCTGGAAGCACCGCAATTCGGGTGTCTCAACCTCCATGCCTCCATGCTGCCGCGCTGGCGTGGCGCAGCGCCCATCAACCGGGCGATCATGGCGGGAGACAAGGAAACCGCTGTCCAGGTGATGCGGATGGAAGAAGGGCTGGATACGGGACCGGTCTGTATGTCCGAAACGGTTGCCATTGGCCCGAACATGACTGCTGGCGAATTGCATGACCAATTGTGTGGTCTGGGAGGCGATCTCATGGTCCGCGCTCTTGCCGCTTTGTCCCGCGGGGCACTTGGCGAACAGGTACAGGCAGAAGATGGTGTCACCTACGCGGCCAAGCTGTCCAAACAGGAAACCCGAATTGACTGGGCGAAACCGGCGGCTGATGTTCACAATCATATTCGCGGTCTGTCACCGTTTCCCGGTGCCTGGTGTGAAATGACGCTTGGAGGCAAGTCGGAACGGATAAAGATCCTCCGCAGTGCTGTTGCCGACGGTGAAGGTGCTGCGGGTAAGGTGCTGGAGACCGATGGTCACTTCGTGATTGCCTGCGGCGTGGGGTCGGTCCGTCTCGACCAGGTGCAGCGTGCCGGCAAGAAACCGATGACCGGCGCTGAGTTCCTGCGCGGAGCTTCGCTTTCTGAGGGCACTGTTCTGGATTAAGCTGGCGTGCAGGAGACACAAATGATCGAAAGAGCAGCCAACAGCAATCTCGTAATCCGTGATGTCGGGCCTGAGGACGAGGCCGCCGTGAGAGAGCTGCTGACAGCCGCCTTTCCATCCGATATGGAAGCGCGCCTGGTGCACACCTTGCGACATTGCGGCGCTCTGGTGCTGGAACAGGTCGCCGTAGACGAGGCTGGCGCCATTGTTGGTCACGTCGCATATAGCCGTGTGACACCGGCTGCAATCGGGCCGGGGCACGCGCTTCAGGTGGTGTGTCTTGCACCTGTGTCCGTCTGGCCGGACAAGCAGCGAACAGGGGTCGGCTCGGAATTGATAAAGGCTTCTCTGAAGAAGCTTGAAGACCATGGCGAGGATCTGGTTCTCGTGCTCGGTCCGCCGTCCTATTATCCGCGCTTCGGTTTTGATCCCCTTCTGGCTCGAAAGGTCCAGGGGCCTTACGCGGGTGATGCGTTCATGGCACTTGCCCTGACGCAGGCGGGTTCCCGCGACTTGCCGATTGAGGTGGCCTTTGCCACACCGTTCCAGGAATTTGAATAACTGCTCTCGGTTGGAAAAGAATGCCGCGATACAAGCTGACGGTGGAATATGACGGACGGCCCTTCTGTGGCTGGCAGCGTCAGGCCAACGGACCTACCGTCCAGGCCGTGATCGAGCGTGCCGTTAAAGCCTTCTCCGGGGAAGAAGTCACAATTGGTGGTGCCGGTCGCACCGATACCGGAGTTCATGCAACCGGTCAGGTCTGTCATGTGGATCTGGCCAGACCCTGGCCAGTGAAGACAATCATGGGCGCAATGAACTTTCATTGTCAGCCTGATCCGGTAGTTATTCTGGATTGCGAGGAAATGCATGAAGGGTTTGACGCCCGCTTTTCAGCGATCCGCAGGTCTTACCGCTACCGGATCCACAATCGGTTGCAACCATTGACCCACCAGCTTGGCCTGGCCTGGCATGTGAAACACGATCTTGATGCCGATGCCATGCACCAGGCCGCACAGGAATTTGTCGGTCATCACGATTTCACTACCTTTCGCCATTCTCGCTGTCAGGCAAAGAGCCCGGAAAAGACATTGGAGAATTTCTGTGTCTACCGGTCCGGTGAAATTGTTATTGCCGAATGTTCCTCACGCTCATTCCTGCACAACCAGGTCCGCTCGATGGTCGGAACCCTGCGTCTTGTGGGGGAAGGCAAATGGAGACCGGGCGATATCACCAATGCGCTCGCCGCGAGAGACCGCAGAGCCTGCGGCCCGGTCGCACCGGCAGACGGGCTTTACCTGACGCGCGTTGACTACAGGCCGGTCCAGGTCGATATTGATGCCCTGGCCGATTGGCAGGTTCGCAAGGCTGCAATGGAAGCTGCCGATCCCGGCGAAGAATAGCGTTTAACTGGATTTCTTGTCCGGTATCACCACACACTTCCTGTAGAGATGCCAGGTTGTGTGACCGAGTATCGGCAGCGTGATGATCAGTCCGATAAAGGCCGGCACGATCGACACAAGCAGCACGGCGGTTACGACAAGCGCCCAGCCGATCATCGGGATCGGCGAGGTGACGACGGAGCGTACGCTGGTGATCATCGCTGTGATGAAATCTCGGTCATCCTCCAAGAGAAGCGGGAACGAAAGCACTGTCAGGGAAAACAGGATAAGCGACAGGACCGCACCGACCACATGGCCGATGGCCAGGAACATGAGCCCTTCCGGCGTGGTGACTACAGTATTGAGAAACTCTTCAAACGAGGCGAAAGACCGGAAGCCGAGGAAGAGCGCCAGAAGCAGGCGAACCTGATACATCCACATGATCTGGATGAAGAGCACCACGAATGCCATCCAGGAAAGTTCCCGGCCTTTTTGCGCCCACATGGTGCTTAGGATTTCTGTCCAGGAGAGCGGGGCACCGCTTTCCAGACGGCGACTGACTTCGTAAAGACCGACTGCCGCAAATGGGCCGATAAGGACGAAGCCGGCAGCGGCTGGGTAGGACAGGTAGCTCATATTGAGCGCAGCAGCGCTCAGAATAACGAACAGTCCGCCTATCGCAAAAAGAGCGCCGATCACCAGACCGTAAACAGGCGCCTTGCGAAAATCCGATAGTCCGGCCGACAGTGCGTCGATGACGTCGTTGACGCTGATTTTGTTTACTTGCGGCATCGGTCGAAGACCGCCATTTGCTGGAGCATCACCGCCGCTCGGTGCCGCATTTTCCTCGTTCATCCGCAAGCTTCCTCCCAAAAGCCAATTTCGAATTCTGCCTCCCGCAGGTGTTTGATCTTAGCCAACTCGAACCGGCCTGCTCAATGCGCAGAAGAACTTATTCGCATTGAGTTTAGAACAACGGCGCGAGACGTCCAGGCATCAGCTGGTACCACCACCCGGTTTGGGTTCGGTCGCGGCGGCAGCCGCCGCGGCGGCGGCCGTCAGGCTTTCCTTCTGCTCATCGTCCAGTTTGGTGTTTTCAGGAAGCTGCACCCGAACTTCCTTGCGGGCAAACTGAATGCCGTTTTCTTCAAAGGTCTTCTGAACGCGCTTGTAGATCTCCTTGCGCACACCGAACTGCTTGCCTGGCTTGGTGGTGAACTTGCCACGGACCACAATGCCGACGTCATCGACATCGGCGACACCCTGACCTTTGAATGGCGCCAGAATATCGTCCTGGAATTCTTCCATTTCCATGATTTCCTGACCGATACGCTTGAAGAGCTTGCGTACCTTTTCGACATCCGTGTCGAACGGCACAGTGAATTTCAGTTTCATGATCACCCAGTCGCGGGACAGATTGGTGAGCTTCGGTATTTCGCCATAAGGCACAATATGGATTGCGCCCCGTGTCCCGCGCAGTTGCAGAGACCGGATGGAAATCTTTTCCACCGTGCCCTGGGGGCCGCCTGTATCGATGAATTCACCAAGCCGGAAGGCGTCATCCATCAGGAAGAAAACCCCGGACACGACATCCCGGACAAGGGTCTGCGCACCAAAGCCGACCGCCAGGCCGACAACGCCGGCACCAGCAAGAAGCGGCGTGATGTTCACCCCAAGCTGGCTCAGTGCCAGAAGGCCGGTGAGAGTCAGGATCGTGATCTGAAGAACAACGCGTATCAGCGGCAGGATCGTCGCCATGCGCGATTTGCCCGCTCCGCCCATTTCCGCATCGTCATCCTGTTCGACGGTCGGGGGCGAGTCCTTGGCCAGTTTATGCGCAACCCAGAGGTTGGTGATCTCCCAGGCGAGATAACCGGCTGCCAGGATCAGGAGAAAGATCACGGTGCTTCGGGCGGCATCAGAACCGTCATTTGCACCTATGGCCAGAAGATTGAGACCGTAGATCCGAGCCACCAGATAAATGAGGAAGGCCAGCAAAGTCACGCGGGCAATGCGGACATAGCTGTGCCGGGTCTGCAAATGAGCTGCCTCTGCAACCGGGCCTTCGCCCTGCATTGGCGGCACGATATGCGAGACGATGCCGCGCACCATCGTGTCGAGAAAGGGTGCAAACACGACGAGAATGATGACTGCGAAGGAACGTCCGGCTGTCAGTGCCTCGACCCCGCTGCTGGTCGCGATCTGCACCAGCAACCAGTTGAAAGCGATGAAGATCATTGAGAAATATGGCCAGAATCGTGCCATCCGCTCCAGGCCGCTCGTCGGATCCTCATCATCTCCAAGTATGATGCTGGTCAGTCCGTTACGGGCCCTCCAGATAACGATAATGATCCAGAGATTGACGCCGAACCCGACGAAAAAACGGAACGTTCCGCCAGCTTCATTGCTGGATGCCAGCATGACATCGCGCAGGAAAAAGGCAACGCCTACGACAGTAAAGAGCGTGGTGAAACTGCGATAAAGTGACTTGGCGGTGACATCATCAGCAGTCACCAGTCGAAGCTCCCGGCGATGAGGGGCAAGGGCGAAGCGGAGCAGCGCCGCCACCAGCCGTGGCATGAAAACGATCCAGAAAACCGCCTGCAGCGCGAAGCTTCGTGTCACGGGATCAAAAACCGCAATCCGGCCGACGAGCAACGCGATGATGGCGAAAACGATGAGGCCGCCGAGATCAAGTCCGGCACGTGTAGAGACGAGCTTGATCGTCTCAAACAGACTTTCCGGTGTCCGAGTGTGGATGGATTCGCGCCGCGACGCCGTAATCCGGTTTGCTAGAAATTCGGCCGCAAAACCCGCTGCCAGGATAAGCGCGACAGATCCGAGAAATATATGCACCGGTCCGGCAACCGCTCCGGCAAAAAGAGCGCCAATACTGGCAACCATGCCTGTGAAGAGCGCAGGCAGGTTTAAAAAATGTCCGACAATTGCTGCGCCGAAATTATTCAGGGCCGTTCGAATTCGCTGGAAAAAGCCTGGACCGTCCGCAACCTGTTCGATTTGTTCGGAGGCTGCGGCGCTTTGCTGCAGCAAAGTCATCAGGTCGGTGAGCGCTTCGACCTGTTCCGGATCCAGGTCCGAAACCAGTTTTTCCATCGCTTCCGGTTGAAGGGCTGTTGGGAGGTTCGTGGCGGTGTCCTGAGCAAGAACTGGCGTTGCAAGTATCATGACGCCGATAAGAAATGATGTGATCGAACAAATGATTAGGTTTTTCTGCCAGACACCTGTCATTGACGAGCCCCCTCGGCGGTGTTGAAACAATTCATTTAAATAGACACGCTCACCGCGAAAAAATCCAACAAAATAACGCTGCGGAATTAAGGCTCTTGGAAATGTTTCGTAGATCCGCCTGCCGGAGTGATCGTGATTAGCAGCTGCCGGAAAGCATGTGGGACCTTGATCCCGACAGCTTATGCGTCTACGTCCTTGCCAGAACAATCATAGTGAGCATCTTGAATGAACACGCCTCCTCAGAGCGCGAATATTGCACCGGGGCCATTTTGGGCCCTGCTCAGTCCGATCGGCCGCATGGGCCGGGAACCCTATTGGCTGTGTTTTGCCCTTGTTTGGGTCATCATCGGAATTGCCGTCAGGCTGTGGTTGATTTCAGTACCTGAACTGCCTTCGCCCGAAACCGTGACACCTGGCGATTTCATGGGATCCAACCCGCTGCTGCCATTTCTGTTTTTCGCACTGCAGTGGTTTGAACTGGCGCTCGTCATCAAGCGGCTTCAGGATATCGGCCATAGCGGTTTTTGGGCTTTGCTCATATTTGTCCCGTTTCTAAACCTGATAATGGTTCTGTTTCTTGGATTCGTTCCGAGCCAGGCAGAACCGAACCGCCACGGACCGTTGCCGAACAGCTATTGGCGCAAAAGCTGAGCGCGCACGTTGCGCCCGGCCGTGTTTGCATAAAAAGCCGTGTTTGCGTAAGAACTTAAAACCGAAAGCCTTCAATTGATGTCTTCTTCAGCCGTAGCCATTGCTCAGGATCTTATTCGGTGCCCCTCGGTGACACCTGCAGAAGGTGGTGCGTTATCCACGCTTGAGACAATTTTAAGCGGTGCCGGTTTCACGGTCTCCAGAGTCACGTTTCAAGACGAAGACACACCAGACGTTGAAAACCTTTTTGCCTCCATCGGATCCGGTAAACCGCATTTCGTCTTTGCCGGTCATACGGACGTTGTGCCAGCAGGGGCCGAGGGCGACTGGCGGCACGGGCCATTTGACGGCACGATTGCCGATGGCGTGCTTTATGGTCGTGGCGCCGTGGACATGAAGGGAGGTATCGCTTCCTTCGCGGCTGCCGCCCTCGATTTTGTCAATGACAACGGAACGGATTTCGGTGGCACAATCTCCTTTCTTATAACCGGAGATGAGGAAGGCCCGGCTGTGAACGGGACCGTGAAACTGCTGGAGTGGGCCAAGAGCCAGGGGCACGAGTTTGACGCCTGTATTGTCGGCGAACCAACCAACCCCGAACAGCTTGGCGATGTTATCAAGGTCGGCCGGCGAGGATCGCTTTCAGGCATCGTGACCGTCTCCGGTGTCCAGGGCCATGCCGCTTACCCGCATCTTGCCGACAATCCCATTCCGGGTTTGGTTCGGCTCATGGCGGCACTCGATGCGCTGGAACTGGACAAGGGT